>JAICYE010000300.1 GCA_025934385.1 Acidimicrobiia bacterium
ATGGCGATCGCCCGGAGGTCCGGGTCGTCGTCGACGTCGATCGGCAACAGGCGGGGCCGGAGCTCGGCCGGCAACGCCGCCGCCAGGCGGGCGGAGAAGGCCCGCTCCGGATCGGCCGGCGGCGGGACGAGCTCGTCGATCGGCATGATCGACCGGCCGGCCCAGCCGGGGCCGATCGAGGCGAGCCCGGCGTAGAGGGGCAGCGTGCTCTCGCCGACGGCCAGGGCCACGAACCGCCCCGGGTGCGAGGCCAGGGCATCGGCGACGAACCGGGCAGCCTCCCGGGTGAGTGCCGTCCGGTCGGCGCACAACACCGGCCGGACATTGGCCACTAGGCCGTCGTACTGACCGCCTCGACGGGCAGCTTGGCCAGCCGGGCGGCGAAGAGGTTGACGATGTCGGGCAGCGTTGTCCGGCCCTGAACCGACGGCGGCGCCTCGGGCCGGGAGAAGTAGACGCCGAGCAGCGCCCGACCCCGGCGGAGGAAGACCGCCACGGAGTGGCTCGTCTCTCCGCTGGCGTCGGTGATGTCGTAGGAGAAGGCCAGGCGCTCGACCGACGACACCTGGGGCCACCCGGCGTCGGGGGCCGGCCCGATGTGGGTGGTGACCGTCGGCTCGCCGACCGGGCTGTCGACCGGCCCGGACGGGCAGGCGGCGGCGACCTTGCGCAGCTCGGAGAAGGCGGCGGCCGTGCCGGCCCCGCTGGAGTACAGGACCGCCTCGGTCGACAGCACGGTGTCGGTCTGGCCGTCGACGGCGGCCACCTGGAGGCGGGCCGTCCGCATCGCCTCGCTGGGGAACGTGCCGTTGCACAGGTCGAGCGTCGGCTGCGTGAGCCCGTTCCCACCCGGGAGGCCGGCCACGGTCAGCGCCGGGGCGACGTCGGAGTCGGCCACGACCAGCCCGGCCAGAAGGGGCGCCGACGGATCGCGGGACCCCGACGGGGCACTGGGGCTCGGCGTCAGCGGGTTCCGCCCCGACCCCACCGTGGTCGGGGTCGACGGGCCGCCGGCCAGGTCTCGGGCGGCGGCGGCCATCACCACCACGACGCCCACCGCTCCGGCGATCCGCAGGGTCCGTCGCCACGGACGCTGGTCGGCCATAGGACTCTGGACTGTAGGCGGCCGGGTCCGCTACCGGCGGACCGGCGGTCCGCCGGTACCAACGCTGAACGCCGTGGTTCCCACGGCGTTCAGTCCGCCGGACCGGGGGCCAGGATGACGGTGGCCGTGCGGCGACGGTTCGACTCGTCCGTCCAGCTGAAGCTGATCTTCTCGCCGGCCCGGTGCTGCTTGATCTGGGCGGCCACCCCGTCGGGCGTCGTGGCCGGCTGCCCGTCGACCTCGGTCAGCGTGTCGCCGGCGACGACCCCGGCGTTGGCCGCCGGCGAGCCCGACATGACCTCGGCCACGATCACGCCCACGGCCGGGGCGCCGCCCGCACCGGTCGACGGCACCGGGTCGCTCATCACGACGCCGAGCTGGCCGGGCACCCCGAGGTGGACGGTGGCGCTGGCTTGCCCGGCCTCGATCTGGGCGGCGAGGGCGGTGGCCCGGTCGATGGGGACGGCGAAGCCGACCGAGTCGCCGGCCGAGAACCGGCGGGTGGCCGAGGCGGCGGTGTCGATGCCGACGACCTGGCCCGACTTGTTGACCAGCGGCCCGCCGGAGTCGCCGGGCTCGAGCGGGGCGTCGATCTGGATCAGCCCCGACAGGGTCTCGGGGTGGCTGCCGTCGAGGTCGGTGGCGGTGATCGTCTGGTTGAGGGCCTCCACGGTGCCGCTCACCGTGTGGGGCGCCCCGCCGACACCGCCGGCGTTGCCGAGGGCGACGATCGGGTCGCCGGTCCTGATCGACGACGACTTCCCGAGCGGCACGGTCGGCAGGTTGGCGGCGCCCTGGATCTGGAGGACGGCGATGTCCTCCGACGGGACCGTCCCGACCACCACCGCCGTGTAGCGCTGACCGGAGCTGATGTGGACGACCGAGATGCCGGTCGATCCGTCGATCACGTGGTTGTTGGTCAGCACCTCGCCCTCGGGGGTCAGGATCACGCCCGTCCCCGCCCCCGAGATGCCGGAGCTGAGCTGGGTGTAGATGTCGACGACGCCCGGCTGCACCCTGGCCGCCACGGCGTTGACGTCGATGTCGGGGGCGCTGCCCTGCGGGGCGGTCCGGAAGGGGCGGAGGCTACGGCCGCTCTGACCCGGCCCGGTCAGCGGCTTCGGGGCGGGGGCGGCGCTGAGCGTGGGGCGCGACAGGTGGATGTCCAACCGGTCGATGGCCGCCCACGCCGCCGTGAGCATCGAGATGACGAGGGCGACGACCAGCGCCGCCGTCAGGCGGTTGGGGTTGCCGCGGACGGGGGTCGCCGGCGGGGGCGGCGGCGGAGCCTGGATCGCCGGCGCCGGGACCATCCACGGCGACGGCACGCTCCACTGGGGCGGGTTCTTCCCGCCCGACACCTCCGGGTCCCCAGGCACCGCCCGCTCGCCGTCCATCCCGTCCATGATCCCAGGTTGGTCGCCCCACCTGTGAACGGGATGGGAGGCGCCTGAGGGCCGGGGCACGAACCACTCCAACCGACCGCGCCGGCGGCAGGCGCGCCGCTCCGCCATTGGTATGGAAACCGTCGGGCGATTTGCGGCGTTTGCCCCAGGTAAGAGCTTCCTAAGAACGATTCGGCCTTGAGCTTGACTGTATTCGACGCGTATCGGACAATTCCTCCTAGAGCAGCTGGGAAAAAAAATGCGAAGGCATTGAATCAAAAGAATTCACAATGCCTGTGTAAAAGATTACGATCGCTGAGCTTTCCTTTACGTCTCATTGGACGAAGCCATGTTCCCTTGAGGCGTCGAGGCGTCGGATGAATCGCTGGGGTTCGTGCGGTGTGCCCGTGTGCCGGTAGGCCGCACGTCCCGCTGCCCCGGCGGTGCTCCGGCGTCTCGACGCCTCACAGGGGGCGGGCAGGGAGAGCCGTAGCGATCGGCTGGGGATGGCGGGGAAACCCGCCGGCATGTCAACAGGAGTTCTGGTCTTCCGGAGTGGAGGCGTCGCGCCTTCACCTCGTGAAGACGGCCGTCCGGCCCTTCGGCGCCGGACGGAAAGATGTCCGGTTCACAGTGCTGGGGAGCGCTGGCCACCGCCAAGTTGGTGGCCTAACGGAAACGTCTTGTTTTCAAAAGTGAACCGGGCGCGCCGACCCGCAAATGCGGACGGTGACAGGCGGTAAAACCTAAGGAGGCACAAGAAATGCAGGTTCGACTCAAGGCTGGGCGACTGGCTATGGCCGTCGCCACCGGCGGGTTCATGCTGGGGATGGCGTTTCTCAACAGCGGCGGGGCGCACGCCATCGGCGGGCTCTGCAACGGCGAGCCGGCCACCCACACCTGGCTCGACGCCTCGGGCCAGTACGGCCCGGCCGTGATCGACGGCACCCGGGGCGACGACACCATCGTCGGCAGCGACGGCGACGACACGATTGACGGCCGGGGCGGCAACGACTTCATCTGCGGCGCGGCCGGCAACGACTCCATCGACGTCGGGCCCGGCGGCAACTCCGTGGTCCGGGGCGACACCGGCGACGACGACCTGACGGCGGCCGACGTCCACAGCGTCACGCTGGTGGGCGACGGCGGCAACGACACCCTCGAGGTCGGCAACACCGACGCCGTGTCCTACGTGGTCGGCGGCTCGGGCGACGACGTCCTCATCCACGACGGCGGCGGCCACGTCAAGTTCGACGGTGGCGACGACTTCGACGACTGCCTCGTCCGGGGCGGCGACGAGGTCGTGAACTGCGAGTACTGATCCCGACAGGGGGCGGGGCCCGAACGGGTCCCGCCACCCGACGGTTTCGCCCTCATCCCTGGCGAGGGCGGGACTCATTCCGATGACCAGGGTCGTCCGAAGTGCACAGATTGGAGACGAGATGGACGTCGCCCGCACGCTCATCGTCGAGGCCGATTCCGAGTTGGCCTCGCAGCTCGAGTTCGTCCTCGGCAACGACGGGTTCGAGACCGAGACC
>JAICYE010000402.1 GCA_025934385.1 Acidimicrobiia bacterium
CCGCCCCGGAGCAGGAACGTGTCGTAGTAGCCGTCGATCGCGTCGACGGTGTCGATCCCCGTCAGGCGGTAGTGGGCCTCCACCGGCGGCAGGAACACGGCGTCGGCGCCGGGGTAGCGGGCGGCGAGGCCCCCGCCCGACAGGTCGGGCGCCTCGTCCGTCCGCAGCCGCAGGTCGTAGAACGCCAGCGGCAGTGACCGCAGCCCGTCGAACATCCGGCCCTGCCGCGTCCGGAACTCGTCGGTGGCGGCGGGGTCGACGGTGTCCATGAACGCCGCCCGGTCCCCCCGCTTCAGGGCGTCGGCCCGCTGGTCGAGCACGGCCTTGGCCGCCTGCTCCCGGGTCGGCGTGGTCGTCGCCGTCTGGGCCCTGGCCGGCTGCAGGCCGGCCGCCAGGACGACGGCTCCGACGAGGACGGCGGCGGGCCGCAGTCTCACCCCGCCCGCATCGGGACGCTGAGATCGACCCCGACGAGGCGGGCCAGCTCCATCAGCGCCGCCGGGGCCTCCCGGTGCGAGCCGCCGGACAGGATGGCGCTGGCCAGGTCGTCGAGGGCGTCGAGCGCCCGGGGGACGTCGAGGTCGTCGTCGAGCGCCGCCCGCACCGCCTCGGCGAACGGCCGGGGATCGGCGCCGCCGGTGAACGACGGATCACTGCCGTGGCTGGCGGCTCCCGCCGCCGCGGTCGGGGGGACACCCCCCGTCCCCCGGGAGGAGGCGGCGGCCAGGAGCCGCCGGAGCAGAGCCCGCCCCTCGTCGAGGTCGGTGTCGAACCACTCGAACCCCGCCCGGTAGTGGTGGCGGAGCAGGGCCAGCCGGATGGCCCGGGCGTCGGCCATCTTGAGCAGGTCGCTGACGAAAACGAGGTTCCCGAGCGACTTGCTCATCTTCTCGCCGTCGTAGGCGACCATGGCCGAGTGCATCCAGTGGCGGGCCAGCGGCTCGCCGGTGATCGAGGTGCTCTGGGCGATCTCGCTCTCGTGGTGGGGGAAGATCAGGTCGGTCCCGCCGCCGTGGAGGTCGAGGGTGGGGCCGTGGGCGGCCAGGCACATGGCCGAGCACTCGATGTGCCAGCCGGGCCGGCCGGGGCCGAACGGCGCCTCCCAGGCCGGCTCGTCGGGGGCCGAGCGCTGCCAGAGGGTGAAGTCGAGCGGGTCGCGCTTGGCCGGGTCGTCGGGACGGCCGCCCCGCTCGGCGGCGATGCGGAGCATCTCGCCGCGGCTGTAGTGCGACAGCTGCCCGTAGGCCGGGAACGTGGAGGTGTCGAAGAAGACGCTTCCGTCAGCCCGGTAGGCGTGGCCGTTGTCGAGGAGCCGCTGCACCAGGTCGATGATCTGGGGGACGGCCTCGGTGGCCCGGGGCTCTGCCATGGGGGGCCGCATACCGAGGGCCTCCATGTCGGAGCGGAACCGGGCCATCTCGGCGTCGGCCAGCTCCAGGTAGTTGACCCCGAGCTGGCGGGCCTTGGGCAGGATCGAGTCGTCGACGTCGGTCACGTTGCGGACCAGCGCCACCTCGTGGCCGAGCTCCTCCAGTCGCCTGATGAGGACGTCGTAGGTCAGGTAGGTGGCGGCGTGCCCCAGGTGGGTGGAGTCGTAGGGCGTGATGCCACAGACGTACATCCGCACGAGCCCCGGCGGCTCGAACGGGACGATCGCCCGCCGGGCGGTGTCGTAGAGGCGGATCGGCACGGGTGCCAGGGTAACGGGCGCTCGCCGAAATCCGCCGTGGGGTAGGGGCCCCACGACTCGCGGCGGGATGCCCGGAGGGCAGGGGCCCGCCGCCAGCGGGAACCATTGGCGCCGCCTGCGGCGCTAATGCGCGGGCATCAATCTGAGGGTCGCCTTGCCGCCGTAGCGCAGGTTCACCGTGAGGAGAACGGCGCAGAACGCCTCGAGCCCGATGGCATTCTCCAGCGGGCCGCCGTCGAGGGCCCGCAGCTCGGGCATCGACGACACCATCGCCTGGGTGGCCCGCATGGCCTCGAGGTCGTCGGACACCACGGCCACGTCGCCCACCAGCGTGGCGTTGTCGAGGTCGTGGAGGGCGACCGCCGGGATGTGGTGGAGGGCGGCGGCCACCAGCGCCCGGGGGGCGGCCTGCTGCACCGCCTGGGCGATCGAGCCCTCCTCGATGCGGACGGGCTCGAAGTTCGACCCGACCCGCCGCATGGCGTTGGCCATCGACACCACCGGCTTCCCGGCCAGCCGGTCAGCGTGCTCGCCGGCGGTGGCCACCGTGGCCTTGGCCGTCGTGCCGAGCACCACGATCTCCGCCGCCTCGGCCGCCTCGGCGTTGGACGCCGCCTCGATGTGGCCCATGCGGGGCCCCCACCGCTCGACGAGGCCCTTGACCATCGCCTCGGCCCGGGCCCGGTCCCGGGACCCGGCGAAGACCTTCTGCCCCCCGGCGGTCAGGCGGGCGGCGAGCCCCGAGCCGGCCGGCCCGGTGGCCCCGAGTATCCCGATCTTCACGGGTTTCGAGGCTACAGGTAGAGCCCCGTGGCCCCCTCACTGCGTTCGCTGGCGACGGCGTGGATGTCGCGCTCCCGCAGGATCAGGTACTCGTCGCCCCGGATCTCGACCTCGTAGCCGCTCTCGGGGGAGAACAGGACCCGGTCGCTGGGCTCGAGGTTGCGGACCGTGGGGCCGAGGGCGATCACCTCGCCCCACACCAGCCGACGGTCGACGTTGGCCGTCGCCGGGATGAGGATCCCGCTGCGGGACTTCCGCTCGCCGGCCTCCTTCGACGGCTGGACCAGCAGCCGGTCGGCGGTCATGCGGATCGCCTGCTTGACGTCCTGCTTGACGTCACGCCCCTCCGCCGCCGCTGCCTCATCCCGTTCAGCCATACGAGAGAAAGGTTACCGGGGCGGTAGGCTCCCGGATCTCATGAACAGGACGCTGCGGCGCCTGGCCGTCGTCACCACCGTTTTCACCTATGTGCTCGTCGCGGTCGGCGGGCTCGTCCGGGGCACGGATTCCGGTCTCGGCTGCCCCGACTGGCCCCGCTGCCACGGCCGCCTGGTCCCGCCGCTGCAGTACCACGCCATCATCGAG
>JAICYE010000016.1 GCA_025934385.1 Acidimicrobiia bacterium
GTCGATCCTTGCCAGCGACGCCCAGCCCTGGCCGAGCCGCGCCGCGAGCTCACGGAGCGGAGCGCTAGCACCGTGCTCCTGCTCTGTGTCGACACGGCCACACCTCAGGTCGGGGTGGCCATCGGCTCCGACGACCAGGTGATCGGCCGGGTGCAGCTGGCCCGTCCGCAACACCACGCCGAGCACCTGGCGCCGGCCATCGCCTTCCTTCTCGAACAGCTCGACGTGTCGCTCGATCAGCTCTCGGCCATCGGCGTCGGGATCGGCCCCGGGCTGTTCACGGGCCTGCGGGTCGGGGTGACGACCGCCAAGGTGATGGCCCAGGCGCTGCGCATCCCGCTGATCGGCGTCCCCAGCCTCGACCTGCTGGCCTTCGAGGTCCGCTACAGCGACCGTCTGGTCGTCCCGGCCCTCGACGCCCGCCGGGGCGAGGTCTTCTATTCCACCTACCGCCAGGTCCCCGGCGGGGTGCAGCGCCTGTCCGACTACGAGGTCGGGTCTCCGGCCGACCTGTGCGCCGAGCTCATGTCCCGCAGCGACGAGGTGCTCCTCCTGGGGGACGGGGCGATCCGCTACCGGGAGGAGTTCTACGACCTCGAGCGGGTGGAGTTCGGCCCGCCGGCCCTCTCCTACCCCAGCGTGGCGGCGCTGGTGGAGCTGGCCCGGGCCAAGTTCCAGCGGGAGGACTTCGCCCAGCCCCGCGACGTGCACCCGCTCTACCTGCGGCTGTCCGACGCCGAGCTCAACTGGGTGAAGCAGGCGCGCTGATGATGGCCGCCGACCTGGAACCCGCCGAGCTCCACGTCCGCCTCGTGGCCATGCGGCGCCGGCACCTGCGGTCGGTGCTGCGCATCGAGTCGAAGGTCTACCCGGTGCCGTGGAGCATGTCGCTGTTCCTCTCGGAGCTGGCCCTGCGCTCGACCCGGGCCTACTACGTCGCCTTCGCCGGCCGGCAGGCTGTCGGCTACGCCGGCCTGATGATGACGCTCGACGACGGCCACGTGACCACCATCGCCGTCGATCCGGCCTGGCACCGCCACAAGGTCGGCACCCGGCTGCTGCTGGCGCTGGCCCGGGAGGCCCGCCGGCGGGGGGCGACCAGCCTCACGCTGGAGGTCCGGCTCGGCAACAAGCCGGCCCAGAACCTCTACCGCGGCTTCGGGTTCCGGCCCGTCGGCGTGCGGAAGAACTACTACGCCGAGACGAAGGAGGACGCCCTCGTCATGTGGGCCGAGGACGTCGCCGGCGAGGAGTACGGCGCGCTGCTCGACTCGCTCGAGGCCGGCGTGCCGGGAACGACCGAGGTGGAGGACCAACCCCTATGAGTGTGCGGGGAGCCGAGCGGTGAACATCCTCGGGATCGAGACGTCGTGCGACGAGACGGCGGTCGGCGTCGTCGAGGACGGCACGAACATGCGGTCGTCGGTGGTGGCCAGCCAGGGCGACCTCCACGCCCGCTTCGGCGGGGTGGTGCCGGAGATCGCCAGCCGGGCCCATCTCGAGCTGGTCAACCCCGTCATCGCCCAGGCGCTGGTGGAGTCGGGCCTGGCGCTCTCCGATCTCGACGCCGTAGCCGCCTGCTTTGGCCCCGGCCTGGCCGGCTCGCTGCTGGTCGGCGTCAGCGCCGCCAAGGCCGTGGCGCTGTGCCAGGGGATCCCCTACGTCGGCGTCAACCACCTGGAGGGTCACCTCTACGCCGCCTTCCTCGAGGAGCCCGAGCTCGTCCCGCCGCTGGCCTTCCTGCTGGTCTCCGGCGGCCACACGATGATCGTCGTCATGGAGGGCCACGGCCGCTACCGCGTCCTGGGCCAGACGATCGACGACGCCGCCGGGGAGGCGTTCGACAAGGTCGCGCGCCACATCGGGCTCGGCTATCCCGGTGGGCCGGAGATCGACCGCCTGGCCGCTCGGGGCGACCCCGAGGCCATCAACTTCCCCCGGCCGATGCGAGACGAGGGCTACGACTTCTCCTTCTCCGGCCTCAAGACGGCGGTGGCCACCTACGTGAAGCACTCGCCCGACGCCGAGGTGACCGACGTCGCCGCCTCCTTCCAGGAGGCGGTGGTCGATGTGTGCATCACCAAGCTGCTGCGGGCCGCGGCCGAGGTCGGGGCCAAGACCGTGGTCATCGGCGGTGGGGTGGCGGCCAACTCCCGGCTGCGTACCCGCCTCCTCGACGCCGCCGAGAGCGACGGCGTGCGGGCCTTCCTCCCGAGCCCGTCGCTGTGCACCGACAACGGGGCGATGATCGCCGCCGCCGCCTGGTGGCGGCTGCGCTCCGACGGCCCGACGGCGCTGTCGGGTGGGGCGCAACCCGGGCTGCGGTTGCCGACGATCGACTGAATTGCTACGGTGCGACCGTTAGCACTCTCTGGGCTAGAGTGCTAAGCGCTTTGGGAAACTCGTACACCTGAGGAGGGCTCTGTCGCAATGAACCTGCAGCCGCTGGATGACCGGATCGTCGTCCGTCCGAGCGAGGCGGAGGAGAAGACCGCGAGCGGCCTGGTCATCCCCGACACCGCCAAGGAGAAGCCCCAGCAGGGCACCGTCCTGGCTGTCGGCCCGGGCCGGCGCTCGGAGCAGTCGGGCGAGATCATCCCTCTCGGTATCTCGGTGGGCGACCTCGTCGTGTACTCGAAGTACGGCGGGACGGAGATCACCGTCGACGGGGAGGACGTGTTGATCCTCACCAGTCGCGACGTGCTGGCCAAGGTCGGCGCCGCCGCTTCCGGCAAGAAGAAGTAGTTCCGCATCGAGACCCGGGCTGACGCCCGAAGGCGGCGCCCCCGGGGGGCGCCGCCGTCGCGACCGAGTATGAGGACGGAGAGATGGCGAAGAAGCTGACGTACCAGGAGGAGGCCCGGAAGGGTCTGGAGGCCGGCGTGAACAAGCTGGCCAAGGCGGTCCGGGTGACGCTCGGCCCCCGGGGCCGCAACGTGGTGATCGACCGGAAGTTCGGCGCGCCGACGATCACCAACGACGGCGTGACGATCGCCAAGGAGATCGAACTGGCCAACCCCTACGAGAACATGGGGGCGCAGCTGGCCAAGGAGGTCGCCACCAAGACCAACGACATCGCCGGCGACGGCACGACCACCGCCACCGTCCTGGCCCAGGCGCTGATCCGGGAGGGCATGCGCAACGTCGCGGCCGGCGCCAATCCGATGGACCTGAAGAAGGGCATCGAGCAGGGCGTGAAGGTCGCCGCCGCCTTCCTCGCCCGCATCCGCAAGGACATCGAGACGAAGGAAGAGATCGCCCAGGTCGGCACCATCTCGGCCGGCGATGCCGAGATCGGCGAGCTGATCGCCGACGCCATCGACAAGGTCGGCCGCGAGGGCGTGGTCGAGGTCGAGGAGGGCAACACCTTCGGGGTCGAGCTGGAGTACACCGAGGGCCTCCAGTTCGACAAGGGCTACATCTCGCCGCATTTCGTCACCGACACGGAGCGGATGGAAGCGGTCCTCGACGACCCCTGGATCCTGATCGTCAACCAGAAGGTGGCCTCGATCCGCGACGTGCTGCCGATCCTCGAGAAGGTGATGCAGTCGGGCAAGCCGCTGCTGATCATCGCCGAGGACGTCGAAGGCGAGGCGCTGGCCACGCTGGTCGTCAACCGGGTGCGGGGCACGTTCCCGTCGGCGGCGGTCAAGGCCCCCGGCTTCGGCGACCGCCGCAAGGCCATGCTGGAGGACATCGCCATCCTCACCGGCGGCCAGGTGATCGCCCCCGAGCTCGGCAGCAAGCTCGAGAACGCCACGCTCGACATGCTCGGCCGGGCCCGCCGGGCCACGATCACCAAGGACTCAACCACGGTCATCGAGGGGGCCGGCTCGGCCACCGACATCGACGCCCGCATCGCCCAGCTCAAGCGGGAGATGGACGACACCGACTCCGACTGGGACCGGGAGAAGCTCCAGGAGCGTTTGGCCAAGATGGCCGGCGGGGTGGCGGTCATCAAGGTCGGGGCGGCCACCGAGGTGGAGCTGAAGGAGAGGAAGCACCGCATCGAGGACGCGGTCTCGGCCACCAAGGCGGCCATCGAGGAGGGCATCGTGCCCGGCGGCGGCACCGCTCTGCTCCGGGCCCGGGAGGCCGTCTTCAAGGCGGCCGACGAGCTCCTCACCGGCGACGTGGCCACCGGCTGTCGCATCGTGGGCCTGGCGCTGGCCGAGCCGCTGCGCTGGATCGCCCAGAACGCCGGGCTGCCCGGCGGCGTGCTGGTCGCCGACGTCGAGGCGAACGAGGTCGGGACGATGGGCCTCGACGCCACCACCGGTGAGATCGTCGATCTGATGAAGGCCGGCGTCATCGATCCGGCCATGGTCACCCGCGCCGCGCTGGAGAACGCCGCCTCGGTGGCGGCGATGATCCTCACCACCGAGGTGCTCATCGCCGAGAAGCCCGAGAAGAAGCCCACCGCCCCCGCCGGCATGCCCGGCCCCGGTGGCATGGGCGGCATGGGTGGCATGGGTGGCATGGGTGGCATGGGCGGCATGGGAGGGATGGGCGGCTTCTAGCCCCGCGGAGAGCCGGCGGTAGGCTTGGCCGGGTGGAACAACCTCCGATCGACCCGGTCAAGCTGCTCGCCACGTGGATGGAGTGGGAGCGGGGCGAGATGCCGCCCGGGCAGGTCATGGCCAACCTGAAGACGGGCGGCATGAAGGAGTTGCTCGAGGAGCTGACGTCGCAGCTCCAAGCGGCCGATTGACGTGGTCGCCCGTCGGGGCGGCGCCCAGAGGATCCCCCGCCCGCCGACGATCCGGCTGGGCGAGCCGGCGCCCTGGGCCGCGCTGGCGCCCGAGGCCCGCCGGCTCCCGCTCGACGAGGTCCGCCGCCGCTGCCGGGCATTCCCGGCGCCGCCGTCGGCGCCGTGGGTGCCGGGCAACCAGGCAGCGGCCGTGCTCGTGCCCCTGTTCGAGGCCGGGGCAGAAACACGGGTGGTGCTCACCCGCCGGCCCGAGACCATGCCGTCGCACCGGGGCGACGTCGCCTTTCCCGGTGGCAAGGTCCATCCCGAGATCGACCCCACGCTGCTCGACGCCGCCCTCCGGGAGACGGAGGAGGAGATCGGCCTCCCCCGGGCGGCCGTCGAGGTCGTCGCCGAACTCGAGACGATCTCCACGGTCACGAGCCGGTTCCTCGTTGCGCCCTTCGTCGGGGTGCTGGGCCCGGCGCCCGAGCTCCGTCCGGACCCCCGGGAGGTCGAGCGGGTCTTCGACGTGGCGCTGTCGGAGCTGATGGTGGAGGGCGTGCACCGGGTGGAGTACTGGGGCACCGGGGTACTGACCCGCGACGTCCACATCTTCGAACTGGAGGACGAGACAGTGTGGGGGCTGACGGCCCGGATCCTGGCCGGTTTCCTCACGCTCCTCACCAGCATCTAGAGCACTGCGATCCTGGGCGGCTCCGCCGCCCCCGCCCGGCCTCCGCCGGGCTCCTCCGAAGCTGGGGGCTCCGCCCCCAGCCGGCCGTGTCCGGTGGGCGCGCTCCTGTACCTCGGTTCCGTCGCACCCGGGCGCTATCGTGGGCCAACGGGCGTTGGGAACAAAGGGAGTGGGGCATGGAAGTCGAGATCGGTATCGGCAAGTCGGGGCGGCGGGCCTACGGGTTCGACGACATCGCCATCGTCCCCAGCCGGCGGACGAGAGACCCGGAAGACGTCGACATCTCCTGGGAGCTCGACGCCTTCCGCTTCGAGCTGCCGCTCATGGCCTCGGCGATGGACGGTGCCGTCTCCCCGGCCACGGCCACCGAGATCGGGCGGATCGGCGGCCTCGCCGTCCTCAACCTCGAGGGCCTGTGGACCCGGTTCGAGAACCCCGAGGCGCTGTTCGAGGAGATCGCCAAGCTCCCCCCGGAGAAGGCGACGCTGCGGATGCAGGAGATCTACGCCGCGCCGATCAAGGACGAGCTGATCGGCGCCCGGATCGAGGAGATGAAGGCCGGGGGTGTCACCACCGCCGCCTCGCTGACGCCGCAAAAGACAGAGCGCTACGCCAAGGCGGTCCTCGACGCCGAGCTCGACATCCTCGTGATCCAGGGCACGGTCGTGTCGGCCGAGCACGTCAGCAAGACGGTCGAGCCGCTCAACCTGAAGAAGTTCATCCGGGAGTTCGAGCTGCCGGTCATCGTCGGCGGCTGCGCCTCCTACTCGACGGCGCTGCACCTCATGCGGACGGGCGCGGTCGGCGTCCTCGTCGGCGTGGGCCCGGGCCAGGCCTGCACCAGCCGGGGCGTCCTCGGCATCGGCGTCCCCCAGGCGACGGCCATCGCCGACGCCGCCGGCGCCCGGATGCGCCACCTCGACGAGACCGGCGTCTACGTCCACGTGATCGCCGACGGCGGCATGCGCACCGGCGGCGACATCGCCAAGGCCATCGCCTGCGGCGCCGACGCCGTGATGATCGGCTCGCCGCTGGCCTCGGCCTACGAGTCGCCCGGCCGGGGCTACCACTGGGGCATGGCCACCTTCCACCCGACGCTGCCCCGGGGCGCCCGGGTCCACGTCGGTCAGAAGGGCTCGATGGCGGAGATCCTCGTCGGGCCGGCCCACGAGAACGACGGCACGCTCAACCTCTTCGGCGCCCTGCGCACCTCGATGGCCACCTGCGGCTACGAGACCGTGAAGGAGTTCCAGAAGGCGGAGGTGATGGTCGCCCCGGCGCTCAAGACGGAGGGCAAGTCCCTCCAGCGCAGCCAGGGCATCGGGATGGGCCGATAGTGCCCGTCGGGCTCAAGCCCGACGAGGTCGACACGCCGGCGGCTTTGCCTGGCTCCCCGGACAACGACCTCATCCTCGTCGTCGACTTCGGAGCGCAGTACGCCCAGCTGATCGCCCGCCGGGTGCGGGAGGCCAACGTCTACTCCGAGATCGTCCCCCGCGACATGCCGGTGGCGGAGATGCTGGTCCGCAAGCCCAAGGGGATCATCTTCTCCGGCGGCCCGTCCTCGGTCCACGTCGAGGGTGCTCCGTCGATCGACCCGTCGGTCTACGACTCCGGCGTCCCGGTGCTCGGCATCTGCTACGGCTGCCAGCTGATCGCCGCCCAGCTCGGCGGCGAGGTCCGGCGGACGGGGACGGGGGAGTACGGCCGCACGCCGATCAACATCGTCGACTCGTCGCTGCTGTTCGCCAACCTGCCGGTGGAGCAGGAAGTGTGGATGAGCCACGGCGACTCCATCGTGCTCGCCCCGGCCGGCTTCAAGGTCACGGCCTCCTCGGCGGCGCCGGTGGCGGCCCTGGAAGACGTCGAGCGGGCCATCTACGGCGTGCAGTTCCACCCCGAGGTGATCCACACCGCCCGGGGCATGGAGATGCTCAAGGCCTTCCTCTACGACGTCTGCGGCGCCCGGCCCACCTGGACCAGCCTGTCGGTCATCGAGCAGGGGGTGGAGTCGATCCAGGCCCAGGTCGGCGACGGCGCCGTCATCTGCGGGATGTCGGGCGGGGGGGGTTCCGCCGGGGCGGCCGCGCTCGTGCACAAGGCGGTCGGCGACCAGCTCACCTGCGTGTTCGTCGACACCGGACTCTTGCGGGCCGGCGAGGCGGAGCAGGTGGAGGAGACGTTCCTGCGCCAGTTCCATGTCGACCTCGTCCACGTGAAGGCGGCCGACCGGTTCCTCTCGGTGCTGGCCGGGGTCACCGACCCGGAGCGCAAGCGCAAGGCCATCGGCGAGACGTTCATACGCGTGTTCGAGGAGGCGGCCAAGGAGCTGGGGAAGGGTGCCCGCTTCCTGGTTCAGGGAACGCTGTACCCCGACGTGATCGAGTCGGGGACGCGGGATGCGGCGAAGATCAAGTCGCACCACAACGTCGGCGGCCTGCCCGAGGACATGGACTTCGAGCTCGTCGAGCCGCTCCGCCTGCTGTTCAAGGACGAGGTCCGGGCCATCGGCGAGGAGCTCGGCCTCCCGGAGGACATCGTCTGGCGCCAGCCGTTCCCCGGCCCCGGGCTGGCGGTGCGGATCGTCGGCGAGGTGACCGCCGAGCGGGTTGACGTCCTGCAGCGGGCCGACGCCGTCGTCACCGAGGAGGTCAAGCGGGCCGGCCTGTACCGGGACCTCTGGCAGAGCTTCGCCGTCCTCCCGGCGGTGCGGTCGGTCGGGGTCATGGGCGACGAGCGGACGTACGCCTACCCGATCGTCATCCGGGCCGTCACGTCCGACGACGCCATGACCGCCGACTGGGCCCGCCTGCCCTACGACCTCCTGGAGCGGATCTCGTCCCGGCTCATCAACGAGGTCCCGGGCGTGAACCGGGTGGCCTACGACATCACGTCGAAGCCTCCCGGCACGATCGAGTGGGAGTAGCGGTCGGCCCGAGCGGTCGATGAAGGCGCTGATCCAGCGGGTCAACCGGGCCTCGGTCACGGTCGACGGGGATGTCGTGGGCGCGATCGGGCGGGGGCTGTGCGTCTTCGTCGGCGTCACCCACTCCGACGACGAGACGGTCGCCGCGAAGCTGGCCGAACGGGTCTGGCGGCTGCGGGTCTTCGACGACGACGCTGGGTTCATGAACGTCCCGGTCGGCGAGGCCGGCGGCGAGGTCCTCGTCGTGAGCCAGTTCACGCTCTACGGAGACACCCGGAAGGGGCGGCGGCCGTCGTGGGCGGCGGCGGCCCGCCCGGAGCAGGCCGAGCCGCTCATCGAGCGGTTCGCCGCCGCGCTGGCTGCGCTCGGCGCCACGGTGGCCACCGGCCGCTTCGCCGCCCACATGCAGGTCGACCTCGTCAACGACGGCCCGGTCACCGTCACGATCGAAGCCTGACACATGGTCACGCACCGTGGGCGAACCAGGTTTGGCGGCCGGATCCGGCGGTCATGGAGGCGCGACAGGCGGCGGCCCGCTAGCCTTGCCGGGGGGAGCCGCCCGGTGCTCGGGGGCCGGGACGTTCCGAGACTGGAGTACCGCGATGGAACGCATCGACTCGTGCCACAGCGTCTGGCTCTTCGACACCGAGCGGATGCGCTTCCGCCGCGTCCCCAAGGAGACGAGCATCGACACGCCGGCCCTCGAGAGCGACTGGGAGCCGTACTACGGCCTGGAGATTTCCCCGGATTCGGGGGCCTTCGCGGTGGCGCTGAACCCGTCCCGGACACGGCTGCTCCGGTCATGGCGCCACCGGGAGCCCTGCGAGCACTGCACCCCGGTGACCGTCGACCTCGACGCCACCGGCGAGGTCTCGCTGGCCGAGGCGTCGGAGCCCAAGACCGTCTGACGGGCCGGGGAACCGGCGCCGGGAGCCGGTCGTGAGCCCGGCTGACGGGCGGGCCGAACGAGCGGCCGTGGTTCTCGACGGCGCGCCGCTCTCCGTGGCCGACGTGGTGGCGGTGGCCCGCCACGGCGCGGGGGTGACGGTCGGTGCCGGGGCGGCGGCCCGCATGGCCCCGGCCCGGGCGGTGGTCGAGCGGATCGTGGCCGATGGCGCCACCGTCTACGGGGTCACCACCGGCTTCGGGGCGCTGGCCTCGGTCAAGGTGTCGCCGGCCGAGGCCCGCCGCCTGCAGCTCTCGCTGGTGCTCTCCCACGCCGCCGGCATGGGCGACGCCGTCGAGTCCGAAGTCGTCCGGGGGATGATGCTCCTCCGGGCCCGGACGCTGGCCGCCGGCCTGTCCGGGGTCCGCCCGGCGCTGGTCGAGGGGCTCGTCGCCCTGCTCTCGGCCGGGATCACCCCGGTCGTCCCCGAGCTCGGCAGCCTCGGCGCCTCCGGGGACCTGGCGCCACTGGCCCACGTGGGCGCCGCCCTCACCGGGGAGGGCGAGGCGGTCGACGCCGCCGGCCGGCGGCTCCCGGCGGCCGAGGCGCTGGCCGCCGCCGGCCTCGAACCGGTCGTGCTCGAGGCCAAGGAGGGCCTGTCGCTGCTCAACGGCACCGAGGGCATGCTGGCCCACCTCTGCCTGGCCGTGGCTGACCTCGACCGCCTCGCCGCCACCGCCGACGTCGCCTGCGCCATCACGGTCGAGGCCCTGCTCGGCACCGACGCCGCCTACCGCCCCGAACTCCACGCCATCCGGCCCCACCCCGGCCAGGAGCGCAGCGCCGCCAACCTCCGCCGCCTGCTGGCCGGGTCGGAGATCGTGGCCAGCCACGGGCCTGACCGTCCGGGGGACGCCCCCGGCCCCCCGGGCGACCACGCCGTCCAGGACGCCTACTCGCTGCGCTGCGCCCCCCAGGTCCACGGTGCGGGCCGGGACGTGATCGCCTTCGCCCGGAGCGTCGTCGATCGGGAGCTGGCGTCGGTGACCGACAACCCGGTCGTGCTGGCGGATCGGGCCGAGGTGGCCTCCACCGGCAACTTCCACGGCCAGCCGCTGGCCTTCGCCGCCGACTTCTGCGCCATCGCCCTGGCCGACCTCGCCTCCATCTCCGAGCGCCGCACCGACCGGCTGATGGACCCGGCCCGGTCCCAGGGCCTTCCCGCCTTCCTGGCCGTGGAGGCCGGCATCAACTCGGGGTTCATGCTGGCCCACTACACGGCGGCCGCGGCCGTCAACCGGCTGCGGACCCACGCCGGCCCGGCCTCGGTCGATTCGATCTCGACCAGCGGCGGCCAGGAGGACCACGTGTCGATGGGCTGGAACGCCTGCCGCAAGCTGCGGACGTCGATCGCCGACGCCGGCCGGGTCCTGGCCATCGAGATCCTCTGCGCCGCTCAGGCCCTCGAGCTCCGGCGCGACGCCGCCGGCGTCCGCCTCCGGCCGTCGCCGGAGACCGAGGCGGTGATCGCCCGGCTGCGGGCCGAGGTGGAGTCGCTGCCCACGGACCGGTTCCTGGCCCCCGACCTGGCCACGGCTGAACGGTTGGTCGGGTCCGGCGCCCTGCTGCCGGGGTGGATCACCTGAGCAGTGACGTAGGCTCGCCGCCGTGGGTGCGGCAGAGCCCTCTCCCCGGCTGAGGACCGTCGGCGCCGCCCGGCGGTGCCGCACCTGGCTGGCCGAAGCGGCGCTCCGCTGCCTGGAGAACAACCTCCATCCCGACGTCGCCGAGGACCCCGAGCACCTCGTGGTCTACGGCGGGCGGGGCAAGGCCGCCCGGGACCACGCCAGCCTGGCGGCCATCAAGGCCACGCTGGTCGATCTGGCCGCCGACGAGACGCTGCTGGTGCAGTCGGGCAAGCCGGTGGCCGTCTTCCCCACCCAGCCGTTCGCCCCCCGGGTGCTGATCGCCAACTCCCTGCTGGTGCCGGAGTGGGCCACCTGGGAGGAGTTCTGGCGGCTCGAGGCCCTCGGCCTGACGATGTACGGCCAGATGACGGCCGGCTCGTGGATCTACATCGGCACGCAGGGGATCGTGCAGGGGACCTACCAGACCTTCCTGGCGCTGGCCGAGAAGTGCTTCGCCGGCACGCTGACCGGGCGGGTGGTGCTCACGGCGGGGTTGGGCGGCATGGGCGGTGCCCAGCCGCTGGCGGTCACCATGAACGGCGGCGTGGCGCTGTGCGTCGAGGTGGACCCGGCCCGGCTGGAGAGGAGGCTCCACACCGGCTGGCTCGACGAAGAGGCGTCGACGGTGGAGCAGGGGCTGCGCCGGGCCCGGGCCGCGGCGGACGCCGGCCGGGCCGTCTCCATCGGAGTGGTGGCCAACGCCGCCGAAGCCTTCCCGGAACTGCTGGCCGCCGGGACGGAGATCGACGTCGTGACCGACCAGACCAGTGCCCACGATCCGCTCCACGGCTACGTACCGCCCGGCCTGTCGCTCGACGAGGCGGCGGCGCTGCGCTCGTCCGATCCGGAGGGGTACGTCCGGCGGGCCCGGGCCGGCATGGCCGTGCACTGCGAGGCGATGGCCGGCTTCGCCGCCGCCGGCGCCGAGGTCTTCGACTACGGCAACGCCTTGCGGGCCGGGGCGGTCGACGGCGGGCTCGACCGGGAGCGGGCCTTCTCCTATCCCGGGTTCGTGCCCGCCTACCTCCGGCCGCTGTTCTGCTCCGGGATGGGCCCGTTCCGGTGGGTGGCGCTGTCGGGCGACCCGGCCGACATCGCCGCCACCGACGCCGCCGTCCGCCGGGCCTTCCCCGATGACGACGGCCTGCAGCGCTGGCTGCGGCTCGCCGCCGAGCGGGTGCCGTTCCAGGGCCTCCCGGCCCGCATCTGCTGGCTCGGCTACGGCCAGCGGGACCAGGCCGGTCTGGCCTTCAACGAGCTCGTCCGCCGGGGCGAGGTCGGTGCCCCGATCGTCATCGGCCGGGACCACCTCGACTCCGGCTCGGTCGCCTCCCCCTACCGGGAGACCGAGGCCATGGCCGACGGCTCCGACGCCATCGCCGACTGGCCGATCCTCAACGCCCTCCTCAACGTGGCCAGCGGCGCCGCCTGGGTCGCCGTCCACCACGGCGGCGGCGTCGGCATGGGCCGGTCGATCCACGCCGGCGCCCAGGTGGTGGCCGACGGCACCGACGACGCCGCCCTGCGCCTCTCGCTGGTGCTGCGCAACGACCCCGGGACCGGCGTCGTCCGCCACGCCGACGCCGGCTATCCCGAGGCCCAGGCCGTGGCCCGGGAACGGGGCGTGCGGATGCCGATGCTGCCCGGAGCCTCGGACGGCCGAGGCTCCGACAGGCCGGGCGGCCGATGAGCGACGGCAGCCTGCTCGTACGGGGCGCGTCGTCGGTGGTGACGTGCGAGGGCCGGCGCCCGTTCGACCTCGGGTTGATCGAGCGGGGTGCGGTGCTCATCCGCGGCGGGAAGGTGTGGTGGGTCGGGCCGGAGCGGGAGCTGCCGGCCGAGATGCTGCACGGCGACGTCCCGGAACTCGACGCCGGCGGCGGCTGCGTCCTGCCGGGGTTCGTCGATGCGCATACCCATCTCGTGTTCGCCGGCGACCGGGCCGCCGAGCACCAGGCCCGGCTCGGCGGCGACCGCTACCAGACCGGCGGGATCATGACGACGGTGGGGGCCACCCGGGCGGCCCCGACGGAGCGCCTCGTGGCCGAGACGGAGGCCCGGGCCCGGTCGGCGCTGGCATCGGGGACGACGACGCTGGAGGCCAAGTCGGGCTACGGCCTCGACACCGAGACCGAGCGGCGCCAGCTGGAGGTGCTGGCCACCGTGGCCGAGCGAACGCCGCTGCGCATCGTGCCGACCTTCCTCGGCGCCCACCTGATCCCCGACCCTGGTTACCTCGACCTGCTGGTGGAGGAGATGCTGCCGGCCTGCGCGCCGCTGGCCGAGGGCTGCGACGCCTTCTGCGACCTCGGCGCCCTGTCGGTGCCCCAGGCCCGCAAGGCGCTCGAGGCCGGCGTCGCCCACGGGCTCACCCCCCGGCTCCACGCCGAGGAGCTGGCCCACACCGGCGGGGCCCTCCTGGCCGCCGAGCTCAACTGCGCCAGCGCCGACCACCTCGTCCACGCCACCGAGGACGACGCCCGCGCCCTGGCCTTCGCCGGTGTCGTGGCCGTGCTGCTGCCGGCCACGTCGTTCTGCCTGCGGTCGGCCTACGCCCCCGCCCGGCGCCTCCTCGACCGCGGCGTCACGATCGCCCTCGCCACCGACTGCAATCCCGGCACCAGCTACACGACCTCGATGCCGTTCGTCA
>JAICYE010000342.1 GCA_025934385.1 Acidimicrobiia bacterium
CCTCCTCCTCCTCCTCCGCCTCCGCCGCCGGACCAGGGGTCGATCCGTGACGCCCTCCTCGCCCCGGCCAGCGGCGCCTGGTTCGGCTTCTACGCCCACACCGACGACTACAGCCAGGCCGGCGCCCAGGCAGCGGTGACAACGCTGGAGAACGACCTCGGCCGCACCGCCGACATCGACGGCTGGTACGAGCCCTGGGGCGACACGTTCCCGACCTGGCGCCAGCCGTGGGACATCGCCAACGGCCGGATCCCGATGATCTCCTGGGGCAAGGAGTCCGCCGCCACGATCCTCTCCGGCGCCGACGACGCCTACATCGCCGCCCGGGCCGACGGCGTCAAGGCCCTCGGCCACCCGGTGTTCCTGCGGTGGTTCTGGGAGATGGACGGCAGCCGCAATCAGGCCTACAGCCAGTCGCCCGAGGCCTACGTCGCCGCCTGGCGGCACATCCACGACATCTTCACCGCCCGGGGCGCCACCAACGTCGCCTGGGTCTGGTGCCCCAACGCCTCGTCGTTCAAGGCCGGCACCGCCCAGCCCTATTACCCCGGCGACGACGTCGTCGACTGGATCTGCGCCGACGGCTACAACTTCTATCCCGACAGCTCCTACCGGGAGTTCGACTCGATCTTCACCGGGTTCTACGCCTGGGCGTCACAGCGGCCGAAGCCGCTCATGATCGGCGAGTACGGCGACCAGGAGGCGGCGCCCGGCCAGCGGGCGGCCTGGTTCGACGCCGCCCACGCCGCCCTCGAGCAGCAGTTCCCCCGGATCCTGGCCGCGGTGTACTTCCACTCCAACAGCGATCACGACTGGACCTTCGAAGCCGAACCCGACGCTCTCGACGCCTTCCGCCGCATGGCGCTCGACCCGTACTTCAACCCGCCAAGGCTCTGACCGCTCGCGTTCGCAACTGCAAGGAGTTGCGACAACTGCTAGCGTGCCCGGCATGTCCGGCCGCCAGCAGGAAGCGTCCGTCGAGGAGATCCTCGCCCGCTTCACCGCCGCCGGCGGACGGCGCACCGCCAGCCGCCAGGCGATCATCGAGGCCGTCGTCGGCGCCGGCGGCCACATGACTGCGGAGCAGATCGCCTCCACTGTCCAGGCCCGCTTCCCGTCGGTCAACCTGTCCACCGTCTACCGGACGCTGGAGGCCCTCGAGGAGCTCCGCGTCGTCGACCACGTCCACCTCGGCCACGGCCGGGCCGTCTACCACCTGACGGACGAAACCCACCAGCACCTGTTCTGCGAGCAGTGCGAGCGGGTCCAGGAGCTCCCGATCGCCAAGCTCCGCCCGCTCTTCGGCCTGCTCGAGCGGGAGTACGCCTTCGAGCTCGACCGGCGCCACTTCGCCATCGTCGGCCGCTGCCGCGACTGCGCCGGGGGCGGGTCCGGGGGTTGAAGAGAGCGAAACCCCGAGCTTGTGTGCCGAAGGGCGCGTCGCAGCCTGCACCGGACACGGCCGGCGCCGGGCGAAGCCCGGCGCCAAGGAGGAGGCCGGCGGAGGCCGGCCGGGAGGCGGCGGTAGCCGCCCAGAAACACAGCCTGCGCAGTTTTCTGGGGCGCCTCCGGCGCCCCAGAAATACTGCGCCAGGCCGGGTCGTGACGGCTTGTCCCCGGTCGCCACGGAGCCACAGCCTGGCGCTCGCGGCACCTCTTCCCCACGGCCCGTCCGTCAAACGGACATTTGCCAGATCGCGGTAAATCCGCCGGGTATCGGCCGCGGCGGGGGCGCCCGGGAGGCATGATGCCTCTATGGCGGTGCGCATCCTGACGGTGGAGGACGACGAGCGGATCCAGGCGGCCATGCGACTGGCCCTGGAAGACGAGGGCTACACCGTGGTCGAGGCCGCCAGCGGCGAGGAGGGTCTCGAGCTTTTCGCCCGCCGCCCGGCCGACGTCGTCCTCATCGACCTCATGCTGCCCGGCATCGACGGGTTCGAGGTCTGCCGGTCGATCCGGCGCTCCAGCGACGTGCCGATCGTGATGGTCACCGCCCGGTCCGACACCCACGACGTCGTGGCCGGGCTCGAGGCCGGCGCCGACGACTACGTCACCAAGCCGTTCGTGCCCAAGGAGCTGGCCGCCCGTATCCGGGCGCTCCTCCGCCGGGCCCGCTCCGGCGACTCCGGCCCGTCCGCCATGGTCTTCGGCGACCTGGAGATCCGCCCCGAAGCCGGCGAGGTGCTGGTCGCCGGCAAGCTCATCCCCCTCACCAAGACCGAGTTCCGGCTCCTCTGCGAACTGGCCGGCAGCCCGGGGCGGGTGTTCTCCCGGGAGCAGCTCCTGGAGCGGGTGTGGGGCTACGACTACTTCGGGGACGGGCGCCTCGTCGACGTCCACGTCCGCCGGCTGCGGACCAAGGTCGAGGCCGACCCCGCCCGCCCCCGATACGTCGTGACCTCCCGGGGCCTCGGCTACAAGCTTCAGACCTAGCGGCGGGAGGGCGGAGGAAGGCCGTGCGGATCCAGCGGCCGCAGCTGGGCTTGCGGGCCAGGGTCACCCTGGCCTTCGCCGGTGGGGCGCTGACGCTGTCGGCCGCCCTGTCCGGCGTGAGCTACGGGCTGGTGCGGAACTACCTCGTCGACCAGACGGAGACGACCGCCCTCCGGGAGGCGTTCGTCAACGCCAGCGTCACCCAGGACGGCCTGCGCACCGCCTCGGCCAACATTCCCCGCATCCTCACCTCCCTCCAGGACCCGGACGGCAGCCCGTCGCTGGTCTTCCACCAGGACAACTGGTTCTCGTCCAAGGTCGGCGTCGGGCGGGAGAGCATCCCCGACGACTTCCGGCAGGCCGTCAACTCCGGCCGGCCGTCCCGCCAGACATACCACCTGGGCGGCAGCACCGAGCTGGCCGTCGGGTTGACGCTGCCCGGCGTGCAGGCCAGCTACTTCGAGATCTTCAGCCTCGACCAGCTCGACCGGACGCTGCGGTTCCTCGGCTTCGCCCTCCTCGGTGCCGGCCTGGCCACCACCGTGGCCGGGGCGGCCGTCGGGCGGTGGGCGGCCACCCGGCTCATGCGGCCGGTGGCCGAGGTGGCGGAGGCGGCGGCGGCGATGGCCGGCGGCCGGCTGGACACCCGCCTTCCCGACCTCCACGACGCCGATCTGGCCACGCTGACCTCGTCCTTCAACTCCATGGCCGGCGCCCTCCAGGCCCGCATCGAGCGCGACGCCCGCTTCGCCTCCGACGTCAGCCACGAGCTGCGCTCGCCGCTGACCACACTGGCCACCACCGTCGGCGTGCTGGCCGGGCGGCGGGACGAGCTGCCCGAGCGCTCCCGGGCGGCGCTGGACCTGCTCACGGCCGATGTGGCGCGGTTCCAGCGGCTGGTGGAGGACCTCCTGGAGATCTCCCGCTACGACGCCGGGGTGGCCGACCTGCACCTCGAGGATGTCCGCCTGACCGAGCTCGTCACCCGGGCCGTGTCGTCGGTGGGCGGCCCGCCGGTCGAGCTCGGCCCGGGGGCGGTGGGCGACGGCCTGGCCATTCAGGCCGACAAGCGGCGGATCGAACAGGTCATCAAGAACCTGGTCGAGAATGCCGCCCGCTACGGCGGCGGGGCCACCCGGGTGATCGTCGAC
>JAICYE010000542.1 GCA_025934385.1 Acidimicrobiia bacterium
AGCCGACTTCGAGCCGGGTCACGGTGGAGATCCGCACCAGGCCGCGCTCAATCCTGCCGGCCCACTGCCCGGCATCCGGGCTCTGGGGGACAAGCCGGCCCGATATCATCCAGGGCGGTCGGCTGTGCTCGATCGAACCGTCCGTCGCCCGGCCGTGCCAAGATCGTCGCTATTCCGACTTCAGACGCAGAGAACCACGGGGGCACGCATCCACCGGCGGGTGGTGACGGCCGTGTGCTGCTCACTGGCTGGGGTCGCACGGCGCCGACGGCCGCCGAGCTCCGCCCGGTGCGCCATGCCGACGACGCCGGCGCGGCGCTGGCCTCGCCGCCCCGGCGGGGCGTCATCGCCCGGGGCCTCGGCCGCAGCTACGGCGACGCCGCCCAGAACGCCGGCGGCGTCGTCCTCGACGGCACCGGCCTCGACCGCATCGACGCCGTCGACCTCGCCGCCGGCACCGTCACCTGCGGGGGCGGCGTCAGCCTCGACCGGCTCATGCGGACGCTGGTGCCGCTGGGCTGGTTCCCCGCCGTCACGCCGGGGACCCGCCACGTCACCGTCGGGGGCGCCATCGCCGCCGACATCCACGGCAAGAACCACCATCGGGACGGGAGCTTCGCCGAGCACGTGGCCTCGCTGACCCTGGCCGCGCCGGCCGGGCGCTTCGAGCTCGACCCCAAGGGCGACCCCGGCGACAGCCAGCGGCGGGAGCTGTTCTGGGCCACCGCCGGCGGCATGGGCCTGACCGGCGTGGTCACGTCGGCCACCCTGCGGCTGACCCCGGTCGAGACGTCCCGGATCCGGGTCGACACGGAGCGGGCCGCCGACCTCGACGACGTCCTCGCCCGCATGGAGTCGGGCGACGACGGCTACCGCTATTCCGTGGCCTGGATCGACTGCCTGGCCCGGGGCCGGGCGCTGGGGCGGTCGGTGCTCACCCGGGGCGACCACGCCCCGGTCGAGGACCTGCCTCCAGCCGAGCGCCGCCCGGAGCGGGCGCTGGCCTTCTCCCCCGCCGAGCGGCTGTCGGCGCCGCCGTGGGTGCCGCCGGGCCTGCTCAACCGGCTGTCGGTGCGGGCCTTCAACGAGCTGTGGTTCCGCAAGGCCCCCCGATTCGAACAGGGCCGGATCGAGCCGCTGCACTCGTTCTTCCATCCCCTCGACGGCGTCGTCGGCTGGAACCGCATCTACGGGCCCCGGGGGTTCGTGCAGTACCAGTTCGTCGTGCCGTTCGGCCCGTCCGGCGAAGCGGCGCTGCGCACGGCCGTCGAGCGGCTGAGCTCGGCCGGCGCCGCCTCGTTCCTGGCCGTGCTCAAACGGTTCGGGGCCGCCGACCCCGGGCCGCTGTCGTTCCCCGCCCCCGGCTGGACGCTGGCCCTCGACATCCCCGCCGGCGTCGGCGGTCTGGCGGCGTTGCTCGACGGGCTCGACGAGCTCGTGGCCTCGGCCGGCGGACGGGTCTACCTGGCCAAGGACGCCCGGCTGCGGCCCGAGCTGCTGCCGGTCATGTACCCCCGGCTCGACGAGTGGCGGGCGGTGCGGCGGCGGGTCGACCCCGACGGCGTGCTGCGGTCCGACCTCGCCCGGCGCCTGCGGCTCATCGAGTCGACCGAGGAGGGAGCACCGTGACCGACGGTCTGGGATCGCCGCAGTCCGTCCTGCTGCTCGGCGGGAGCTCGGAGATCGGCCTGGCCATCACCCGCCGGCTGGTGGGCCGCCGGGCGAAGACGGTGGTGCTGGCCGGGCGGGATGTGGACGGGCTCAAGCCGGCGGCCGACGACCTGCGGGCGCTGGGCGCCTCGACCGTCGACGTGGTGGCCTTCGACGCGCTGGGGCCGGAGGGCCACGACGCCTTCGTCGACGACGTGTTCTCCCGCCACGGCTCGGGGGCTTCACCCGCCTCCCCCGACGCACACGACTTCGACCTGGTGCTGCTGGCCTTCGGCGTCCTCGGCGACCAGGAGGA
>JAICYE010000358.1 GCA_025934385.1 Acidimicrobiia bacterium
GGCCGTGGTGGCCCTCCGCCGGCGGGCCGAGCGGCGCCGGCGGGAACGGGCCGCCCGCCGCCGGCGGCTGGCCGAGATCCGGCGGGCGGCCTACCTCGACGCCCTCACCGACGACGACTGGGACGTCGAAATGGCCATCCCCGTCCAGGGCCAATTCGACGACGCGGCGTCCTTGGAACCGGCCGAATAGGACGAATCGGTCGGTTCAGAACCGGTTCCGTTTCCCAGACCGGAAGCAGCGGGTACACCCCGGGCAACACACGATCCTTGACCGGGAGGTCGATCCACAATGGGTTTTGGCGTGAGCCTCTTCCTCATCGCCGTCGGGGCGATCCTCGACTTCGCCGTTGACGTGCAGACGAGCGGGTTCAATCTCAACACCATCGGCGTCATCCTCATGATCGTCGGAGGGATCGGCCTGCTGATGTCCCTGCTCTTCTGGAGCTCCTGGGGCGGCCCGCACCGCCACGAGGAACACGTCGTGACCCGCGAACGCGAACTTCTCTAGCCGGCATTTGGCGAAAGCGCGACGGAGGGCCGCCCGAGATGGCGGCCCTCCCTTTTTACGGATTCCCCCCCGACGCCTTCACGCCTCCCGCCGGGCCCGCTCCACCAGGCGGACCATGGCCGGACGGGCCGCCGCCGGCGTCGCCACCGGGTCGCCGAACCCGAGCCGGACCGCCGCCCGACCCGACGGCCCCCCCACCACGAGGTCGAACCCGTAGCGGTCGACGGCGGTCATGACGGCCTCGGTGGCGTCAGCCCGGCCGCCGAGGACCCGGGCCAGAAGCACGAGCGAGTCGGCGTGGTCGGCGTTCATGTGCTCGACGATGCCCGCCGCCTGCCCGGCCAGCGGGTCGGGCTCGGCGGTGGCGTAGTCGGCGGCCGGGACCCAGCTCATCCGGCCGTAGCCGCCCACGTAGCGGACGCCGGCCACCTCCAGGCGCCAGAACGAGAAGTCCCCGAAATCGATGTAATAGGCCGAGGCCGGATTGGCGGAGAGGTAGCGGTCCCGGACGGCCGGCCGCTCGTCGCCGGTGATCTCGAGCAGCTCGCCGATCAGCGTCACCCGGCCGGCGGCCAGGGGATCGCTCCCCTCGGGGACGGGCTCGGTGACGATCAGGCTCGCCCGGGGATCGGCGGCGGCGTTGCGGGTGTGCTCGGCCATGGTCGAGACGAACACGATCGGCCGGCCGTCGTCGTCGAGGCCGTACGTCGCCACCGAGCCGAACGGGTGCCCGGCGACGCGGGCCGACTCCTCCGCGCCCCCTCCGGCCGCCGGACCTGTGGCCAGCGTGGAGAGCACTCCCCGATTGCTGCCGGCCACCAGCGTGCGGGCCCGTTCGGCGTGGGTCGGCTCCGGCTCCGGCGCCGGCGCCGCCGCCGCTCCCCCGCCGGCCCCCTCGCCCATTCCCGGCGGCAGCTGATGGCCCGTCGACATGGCCCTGATCGTACGGGCCGGGCGCCCGTCCGACCCCGTCCGGCCCGTCCAAAAGAGTCGTCCGTGTGGCCGGAGAGACCCTTGTGTCGATATGTGCCGACACTATTCGGGTGCCCACAAGTGAAAGATCCGCTTGCTATGGCACCCACTGTTGTTTTAGTTTCCGTAATTGGTCGATTTCTTCCATTTAGTCACTGCTCATTAGAGTTAATTAGTGTTACTCGTTGTAACCGGTTGCAACCGTATGAAAGGAACATCGACCTATGAGGGCCAAAGTTACTAGTGTTATTTTTGTTGCAGCTGGGCTGCTCGGGGCGCTGGCGATCTCAGCCCCCGGTGTGACCCAGCTGGCCAGCCGAGGCCATGGCGGCGCAGATCGCGGCCGCGCCGGCGATCGGTGTGTGGCGGAGCGCGAAGTCCTGGTCGGCCCGGTGTGCGTCACCGTCAACGACGTGCTGAGCGATATCCTCACCGGTTAGCAATCGCCCCTTTGGTAACGGAGCTACACCTGGCTCCGCCATACCGATCGGGCCCGTGATGGGAGGCGACTGCTGAGCCGCTCAGAACGAACCGACCGAGGGACGAGCAGGACAGAAGGAAACGACCGAACCCCCGGGCGTCACCTGCCCGGGGGTTCGCGCGCCCGGACCCGTTGGGGGGTGGTGCCGTCACGGCGCGGCGTCCTCGCCGGCCCGCTGGTCGCCGCCCCCCGCAGTGGGGCCTCGACGACCAGCATCACGACGTCCATCTCCCAGGCCTCCGGCTCGAGGGGGCCGGCGACGAGCTTCAGCTTCCGGCCGTGGGTCAGCGGCGACGGCCGCTTCGTGGCCTTCGACTCCGACTCCCCCTACCTCGTGCCCGGCGACACCAACCGGGCGCGGGACGTCTTCGTCTACGACCGCGACAACCAGACGCTGGAGCTGGTCAGCAAGGGCCCGGGCGGCCGCCAGTCCAACGGCGACAGCCAGCGCCCGACGCTGTCCAACGACGGCCGGTACGTCGCCTACTGGTCGGCGGCCGACAACCTCGTCGACGGCGACACCAACAAGGTGACCGACTGCTTCGTCACCGACCGCCAGACCCACGACACGGTCCGGGTCGACCTCGGGACCGACGACGTGCAGGCCAACGGCGAGTGCGCCCGGCCGGTCATCAGCGGCGACGGCAAGCTGGTGGCCTTCGAGTCGGCGGCCACGAACCTCGAGAAGCCCGGCGTCCTCGGCAAGTCGACCGACACCAACCGGGCCCGCGACATCTTCGTCCGCGACCTCGAGCACGGCACGACCACCCGGATCAGCCTGTCGAGCGACGGCAAGCAGGGCCTGGGCGAGAGCGTCCGGCCGTCGATCTCGGCCGACGGCCGCTGGGTGGCCTTCCAGTCCGACGCCCCGCTGCAGGCCGACGACACCAACAAGAAGACCGACGTCTACGTCCGCGACATGGCCACCGGCGACACCAGCCGGATCAGCATCGGCCCCGGGGGGGCGGAGGGGAACGGCGGCAGCTTCAGCCCGTCGGTCTCGGCTGACGGCCGCTACGTCGCCTACTGGTCGAACGCCTCGGACCTCGTCCCCGACGACACCAACAAGACCGGCGATATCTTCGTCTTCGACCGCAACGAGGGCAGCACGACCCGGGTCAGCCTGGCCTCCGACGGCACGCAGGGGGACGGGATGTCGTCCGACCCGTCGATCAGCCCCGACGGCCGCTGGGTGGCCTTCTGGTCCGGGGCCGACAACCTCGTGCCCGACGACAGCAACGGCAAGCGGGACATCTTCCTGGCCGACCGGGACGGCGCTACGGTGACGCGGGTGAGCGTGGCCGACGACGGCACCCAGGGCGACGGCGACAGCTTCAGCCCCAACGTCAACGGCGGCGGGTCGTTGGTGGCCTTCGACTCGGCGGCGAGGACGCTGGTGGCCGACGACCACAAGACGAAGGGCAGCGACATCTTCTTGCACACCGACGACACGGCGCCCGCCGCCCAGCCACCGGCGACGCAGTCCGGGAAGTAGGACGGGCA
>JAICYE010000169.1 GCA_025934385.1 Acidimicrobiia bacterium
GGGCACGTCGGAGAACACGAAGGCGCCGTCGTCGCCGGCCCGGCCGGGGAAGTCGGCCTTCAGCAGGTCGTAGGCCTTCTGGGAGTCGGTGCCGGGCAGGCGGCCGTTGGTGGCCCAGACGCCCTTGAAGGCGGTGCCGGCGCCGATGGCCAGGATCAGCAGGCCGATCCAGGCGAACAGGACGAGACGCCGGCGGTGATAGCAGCGGCGGGCGAGGCGAGCGAGCACGGCTCCTCCAGGGGACAAGGCGAGGACAGACGAGACGATTCTCAGGGGACTGTCTCGGCAGTCCAACTGCCCGACTTGAGGATCCGGCCGGTTTCGCCCGACTCGTTACCCAGGAATCACCGGCGGATCAGCAATGGGTCGGCGATGACCTCCTCGGCCAGCAGTTGGCCCCGCAGGGCGGTGAGGTGGGGGGCCAGGTGCGGGGGCCGGTCGAGATCGGGCTCGTCGGTCTGGGTGTGGACGAGCGTCACGCCGGTGACCGGGTCGTCGTGGAACGACAGCGGGGGCCCATGGAGGCCCAGCACGGTGTGGCAGCCCTCCGGCGACAGCAGCGTCGGCACGACGTGGTGCCAGCCGCCGCTTTCGGCCCGTACCTGGTAGATGTCGCCCGGCAGGACCCGCTCCCCGGGGGCGACGCTGACGGTGATGACCGGCCGGTCCTCGCCCAGCCCGCAGAAGTCCACCTGCACCCCCCGGCGGCGCTGGCTCCAGGCCCGTCCGACGGCCATCCGGAAGGCGCAGGGCTTGAGCGGCCCCTCGAGGCGCCAGCCCACCTCGGCCAGGACGGCGGTCGGGGATTCGACCCGCACCCGCACGGTCGGGAGGGTCAGCGCCAGCGTGGCGGCCATGCGGAGGGAGGCGAGCCCGTCGTCTGTCAGCATGTCCAAGACTTTATCTTAGGCCTACCTAATTTCAAGTCCCGGCCCGTCCCTAGTCGCCTCCCAGGAAACTCCCAGGTGCCGATCCGATTCTGTTGCCATGATCGAGATCCCGATGAACGAACGCCGTCACGCCAAGCAGCTCGAGCGGGCCCTGTTCGAGGTCAAGAAGGTCGTCGTCGGCCAGGACCGCATGACCGAGCGGCTCTTCGTCTGCCTGCTGGCCCGGGGCCACGTGCTCCTGGAAGGCGCGCCGGGGCTGGCCAAGACGCTGGCCGCCGAGACGCTGGCCCGGACGGTGGGCGGCGAGTTCGCCCGCCTCCAGTTCACCCCCGACCTGGTGCCCGCCGACCTCGTCGGCACCCGCATCTACAAGGCGTCGACGGAGGCGTTCGAGATCGAGCTCGGCCCGGTGTTCGCCAACGTGGTGTTGGCCGACGAGATCAACCGGGCGCCGGCCAAGGTCCAGTCGGCGCTGCTCGAGGCGATGGCCGAACGGCACGTGTCGATCGGCGGCACGACGTTCCCCCTCCCCGACCCCTTCATGGTGCTGGCCACCCAGAACCCCCTGGAGAGCGAGGGCGTCTACCCCCTCCCCGAGGCCCAGCGCGACCGGTTCCTCATGAAGGTGCTCATCGACTACCCGAGCGCCCGGGAGGAGGTCGAGATCGTCCGCCGCATGAGCGTGGCGCCGCCGGTGGCCGAGACCGTGTTCGGCCGGGACGAGGTCGTCGCCCTCCAGCAGGCGGCCGACGCCGTGTTCATCCACGACGCCCTCGTCGACTACGCCGTCCGGCTCGTGCTGGCCACCCGGGCCCCGGCCGAGCACGGCCTGTCGGATCTGGCCCCCTTGATCTCCCACGGCGCCTCTCCCCGGGCCACACTGGGGCTCGTGTCCGCCTCCCGGGCTCTGGCGCTCCTGCGGGGGCGCGAGTTCGTCCTGCCCCAGGACGTCTACGACGTCGCCCCCGACGTCCTCCGCCACCGGGTGCTGCTGTCCTACGAGGCCATCGCCGACGGCGTCACCGCCGAGCAGATCGTGAACCGCGTCGTGGGCAGCGTGCTGGCCCCCCGCCTGGCCCCGAGCCAGGACAACGCCGTCCGGCCCGAAGGGTTCGCCGGGGGTTCGGGGGTCTCCCCCGGGATCATGGAGGAACGGGCGTCGTGATCGGCTCCACCGACGTGGTCCGGCGGGAGGACCGGCTGCGCCAGCTGGAGATGGCCGTCACCCGCAAGCTCGACGGCCTCCTCCAGGGCGACCACCAGGGCCTCGTCCCCGGCGGGGGCACCGAGCCGGCCGAGAGCCGCCTCTACTCCCCCGGCGACGACGTCCGCCGCATGGACTGGAACCTGACCGCCCGCACCGCCGTCCCCCACGTGCGGACGACGATCGCCGACCGGGAGCTCGAGACCTGGGTGGTGATCGACGGCAGCGCCAGCCTCGACTTCGGCACCGTCGGCTGCGAGAAGCGCGACCTCGCCCTGGCCGCCGCCGCCGCCTTCACCTTCCTCACCGTCCGGGGCGGCAACCGGGTCGCCGCCTCGCTGTTCGGCCCCGAAGCGGTCGTGATCCCCCCGAGGAGCGGCCGGTCGGCGGCGCTGGCGCTGCTGCGCCGGCTGGAGCAGCGGGGCCGGGCGCCCGACGGGCCCTCCGCCCCGTCGACCACGCTGGCCGAGGCGCTGCGCCGCATCCGCCTCACGGCCAAGCGCCGCGGCCTCGTCGTCCTCATCACCGACCTCATCGACAGCAGCCCCTGGCCCCGGGAGCTGCGCGCTCTGGCCCTGCGCCACGAGGTCGTCGTCGTCGAGGTCCGCGACCCCCGGGAGAGCAGCCTCCCGTCGGTCGGGCTGCTCATGCTGGTCGACCCCGAGACCGGGCAGCGGGTCGAGGTGCAGACCTCCAACGCCGCCGTCCGGGCCCGCTTCGCCGAAGCGGCCGCCGCCCGCCAGGCGGAGCACGCCCGGCAGGTGCGGGGCACCGGCGCCGCCCACCTGGTGCTGTCGACCGACCGGGACTGGCTCTTCGACGTCGTCCGCTTCGTGGCCGCCCGGAGGAAGCGGCGATGAACTTCCTCGCCCCGGAGCGGCTGGCGCTCCTCGTCCTCCTGGCCGCCCTGGCGCTCCTCTACCTGTGGGTGCAGCGCCGCCGCCGCCACGCCGCCGTCCGCTTCACCAACGTCGCCCTGCTGGCCGAGGTGGCGCCGCCCCGGCCCGGCTGGCGCCGTCACGTGCCGGCCGCCGCCGTGGCGCTGGCCCTGGCCGCCCTCGTCGTGTCGATCGCCGAACCCGTCCACACCGTCCGGGTGCCGAAGGACGCCGCCACCATCATGATGGTCATCGACGTGTCGGCCTCCATGGACGCCACGGACGTGGCCCCGACCCGGCTGGAGGCGGCCGTCGCCGCCGGCAAGTCGTTCGTCGACGACCTCCCGCCCCAGATCAGGGTCGGGCTCATCGCCTTCAGCCGGACGGCCCAGGTCATCGCCTCGCCCACCGCCGACCACCAGGCGGTGCGGGACGACATCGACCGGCTCATCCTCGGCACCGGCACCGCCACCGGCGACGCCATCTACGCCGCCCTCGACTCGCTGGCCGCCTCCGACGACACCGCCGGAGCGGCGCAGACCACCAAGGGCGGAGCGGCCATCGTGCTGCTGTCCGACGGCGTGCCGACCGTGGGCCGGCCGGTGGCCGGCGCCGCCCAGGACGCCGCCGACCAGGGCGTGCCGATCTCGACGATCGCCTTCGGCACCCAGGACGGCACGGTGGCCATCGGCGGCCGGCTGGTCTCCGTTCCCGCCGACCCCGACACCATGTCGGCCATCGCCGAGACCACCCACGGGAAGTTCTTCCAGGCCGCCTCCGAGAAGCAGCTCCGCAGCATCTACAAGGACATCGGCACCCGGGTGGGCTACGAGACGGAGCAGCACGACGCCAGCGGGCCCGTCCTCACCCTGGCGGTCCTGGCCCTCCTCGTCGGTTCGGGGCTGGCCCTGATGTGGAACGGGCGGCTGGTCTGATGGCCGGGTCGCTGCTCGCCCTCGACTTCTCCGCCCCCGACCGGCTCTGGCTGCTGGTGGCCGCCGCCGGCCTCGTCGTGGCCTACGCGGTCATGCAGGTCCGCCGGCGGCGCGACGCCGCCAAGTTCGCCGCTCCGGCCCTCCTGCCGTTGCTGGTCCCGGGCAAGGCGCCGTGGTGGCGCCACGCCGTCGCCCTGGTCTTCGTGGCCGGGCTCGTGCTGGCCACGGTGGCCGCCGCCCAGCCGACGGTCCCGGCCACGGCGCAGCGGGAGCAGGCCACGATCATGGTGGCCATCGACACCTCGGACTCGATGAAGGCCACCGACGTCGCCCCCAGCCGGCTGGCGGCGGCGGTCACGGAGGCCAAGACGTTCATCTCCGACCTCCCGGCGTCCTTCTCCGTCGGCGTGGTCACGGTCGACGCCAGCCCCAAGGTGCTGGTGGCCCCCAGCACCGACCACGAGGCGGTGAAGGTGGCCCTCGACCGGCTGGCCACCCGCCCCGGCACGGCGCTGGGCGAGGCGATCTTCACCGCGCTGGCCGCCCTCCCGGCCGGCACGGTGCCGGCATCGGGGTCGGCCCCGGCGCCGGGCTCGGCCGACTCGGCCAAGGCGCCGGCCGCCCGGATCGTCCTTCTGTCGGACGGGACGAGCACCACCGGCCGCCCGGACCAGGAGGCCATCGCCGCCGCCAAGGCCGCCAAGGTGCCGGTGTCCACGATCGCCATCGGCACCGCCAACGCCCAGGTCCAGAGCGCCGGGCAGACCGTCGACGTCCCCGTCGACCCCAGCGCCCTCAAGGCCATCGCCGACGGCACCGGCGGGAAGTTCTTCCAGGCGGCCAACGAGACGGAGCTCCGCCAGATCTACGCCGACATCAACGCCGACGTGCAGGTGGTCCCCATCGACCGGAGCGTGGCGGTGTGGTTCGCCGGCGCGGCCCTCCTGCTCCTCCTCGCCGCCTCACTGACCTCGATGCTGCGGACGGGCCGGGTCGTCTGGACGTGATATCAGCCGGGGCCCGGCACGCCAGTAGCGTCCCGGCGATGCCCGCCGCCCGGATCGCCCTCTGGGGCACGTTCGACGTCGACAACTACGGCGATCACCTCTTCCCCCGGGTAGCCCGCCACGAGTTCGGCCGGCGGCTCCCCGACGCGGTGGTGGCGCCGTTCGGGCCCTACGGCTGGCTGCACCCCACCGGGCTCGACGACGGGCGGCCGGCCGCGCCGCTCGGTCCCTGGAGCCCGGAACGGGCCGCCCGCCTGGCCGCCGCCCACCACCTGGTGCTCGTCGGCGGCGGCGAGCTGATCCACCTCCACGACCCCCTGCTGGCGCCGGTCTACGAGACGACGCCCGACGAGCTGCGCCGCCTCGCCCCCAGCCGGTTCTTCGTCGAGGGCCTCGGGCCAGAGCTGGAGGCCGACTGCCCGGTGGTGTGGCACGGCGTCGGCATCCCCTGGGTGCCGTCCGACGAGGGCGCCGCCCGGCTCCGAGCCGCGCTCGGCCCCCGGCCCTACGTCACCGTCCGGGACCGGCACTCGGCTGAGCGCCTGGCCGCCGCCGGAGTGGAGCGGCCGGTCGACGTGGTCCCCGATTCGGCGCTGCTCCTCGACCGGATCATGCCGCCGTCGTCGCTGCAGGCCCGGCTGGACGGGTTGCGGGCCACCGGCGGCTATCCGCCGCCCGGCTCGGCGGCGCTGGTCGTGCAGGGCTGCGACCTGCTCGTGCCCCACCTCGACGGGGTGGTGGCGGCGATCGGGGGCTGGCTGGCGGCGCAGCCC
>JAICYE010000617.1 GCA_025934385.1 Acidimicrobiia bacterium
GAGGGCCAGCCCGGCTACTACGTGATCGTGGCCACCCAGAAGAACGCCCAGGGCGTCGACGCCTACGGCACCCCGGCCCGGGCCAGCTTCCAGATCCTGGGCGCCAACGGCCAGTCCGTCGTCACCCCCGCCGTCTCCTCGGCCGGTAGCACGGTTGCGTCGTCCCCGTCCTCCTCGGGCATCATCGCCCTGACCGTCGGCCTCGGCGCCCTCGGCCTGGCCCTGTTCGGCGCTGGCTTCGTGGCCTTCGTCCGCCAGGCCCGCCGCCGTGACGTCCCCGTCACCGCTCAGGTCCGCAAGTAACACTTCGCAGTAGCAACACCTAGTCCCGTACTCCGCCGGGCCCTCGGGCCCGGCGGAGTCGCGTCCGGCCCCGGGTGCGCCTGCCGCGGGCCGTGCCCCCCGCCGAACTGGTGACACCCAGTGCGATATACCGCCACCAGCGTCACCAGTTCTGCGGGGGTCGTCGAACCGGTGACACCCAGTGCGATATGTCGCCACCAGCGTCACCGGTTCGCCGGGGCCAGGGCGCCGGCGACAAGGCCGATGAGCACAAGGCCGATGATGAAGCCGATCACCTGGTTCTCCTTGTCGAAAGCGGGTCGTGGCCGTGTTTCCCGGCCGCGGCTGGCCGGAAACGGGCGGCACCGAGCGTTTAGGCTCCGGCTGTGACCCGTGCTGCCCCCGCCCCCCACCGGCCGGACGCGTACCGGCCGGTCACCACCGGATGCCGGAGCCTCCCGGCCGTCACCGGCCCGAGCGCCAGCAGCGCCATGGCCACGGCGCCGGTATGAGCCGCTGCCCCGCGCGGGCCCGACCCCGACCCCGCCTCCTGGTCGCCGTCGCCGCCGCCGTGGTCGCCCTGGTGGCCGCTTCCTGCGGGTCGACCGGCGCCAGCGCCCCCACGCTCACCCTCGGCGCCATCTACCCGACATCGGGGAAGCAGGGCCCGGGCGGGGTGGACGAGGAACGGGGTGCGGCGCTGGCCGTGGATCTGGCCAACAGCAGGGGTGGCGTCCACGGCCAGCAGATCAAGCTCAAGCTGCTCGACGTGGAGGCCGGCGCCGACGCCCGGCAGGCCGTCGACAAGCTCCACGCCGACGGCGTCCAGATCCTCCTGGGCACCTACGGCAGCACCATCTCGGGTCCGGCCAGCGTGGCCGCCAACCAGGACGGCATGCTGCTCTGGGAGACCGGGGCGGTGGGCGAGACCGCGGACGGGGCCGGCGCCGGCCAGTCGTTCTTCCGGATCGCCCCCTCCGGGACGAACCTGGGACGGGGCGGGGTCGCCTTCGTCCGTGACGAGCTGGCCCCTCTCCTGCCCGCGGTGCCCAAGCGCTACGCCATCGCCTACGTGAACGACGCCTACGGCCGGGCCGTCGGCCTGGGGGCGGTGGACGAGGTCAACGCCTCGGGCGCCGAGCTGGCCGGGGCCTTCCCCTACGACGTCAACAACTTCGACCCCCAGGAGCTGGTCAGCCGCATCGCCGCCACCCACCCGGACGTGCTGTTCGTGTCGGCCTACCTCGACGACGGC
>JAICYE010000143.1 GCA_025934385.1 Acidimicrobiia bacterium
CGGCGCCCGACGGCCTCGCCGCCGCCGACCTCGTGACGCTCATGCGCCGGGACAAGAAAGCCGCCGGCGGCCTCACCTTCGTCCTGCCGGCCCCCGGCGGCGGGCCGCTCGAACGGGTCGACGACCCCCCGGCCCCGCTGGTGGAGCGGGCCCTGGCCGCCGTCGGAGTGACGGTCTGATCGGGATTCCTTTTCGCGCCATATCGCGTGAGGCAGGCCACGGTTCTGAAAAGGAATCCCGAAGCTCCCCGCTAGCGTCAGACCGTGACCGCCTACGATCTCGACTCCTTCCTGGCCCTGCCCCGGGTCTCGGGGCTGGCTCTCACGCCGGACGGGTCCCGCCTCGTCACCTCGGTCTCCACGGTGGCGCCCGACGGCACCAAGTTCGTCTCGGCGCTCTGGCAGCTCGACCCGGCCGGACAGAGCGCCCCGCGCCGCCTGACCCGGTCGGCCAGGGGCGAGAGCAACGCCGCCTTCCTGCCCGACGGCTCGATCGTGTTCACCTCGGCGCGGCCCGACCCCGAGGCCCGGAACGGCGACGAGCGCGACGACCGGGCGGCGCTGTGGCTCCTCCCGGCCGGCGGCGGGGAGGCCCGCCTGCTGGCCGACCCGCCGGCCGGCGTCGACGGAGTCGCCGTGGCCCGCGACCGGGGGACGGTCGTCGTCGGCGTCGGCGCCTACCCGGGCACCGCCACCCTGGGGGAGGACGCCGACAAGCACAAGGCCCGCAAGGAGGCCGGCGTCGCCGCCCAGCTGTTCGAGTCGTATCCCATCCGGTTCTGGGACCACTACGTCGGCCCCCGCGACCGGCGCCTCTACCGGTTCCCGGCGCCGGCCGCCGACGGCCCGGGCGGGGACGAGGCCCGGCCCGACCTCGAGCTCGTCCTCGACGGCACCGGCCAACACCTCGACGAGGCGTCGTTCGACGTGACGCCGGACGGCGCCACGGTCCTCGCCGGGTGGCACAGCCGCAGCAACTACCACGACCTCGCCACCCATCTCGTCGCCGTCGATCCCACCGGCGGCCGCCGCACGCTGGTCGCCGGCGACGTCGGCTGCCACGACGTCCGCTGCTCGCCGGACGGGCGCTCCGTCGTCTGCGTCCTCGAGACCATCGGTACCCCCGATCGCGCCGAGTGGATCACGCTGTGGCTCGTCGACCTCGCCACCGGCGATGGACGTGATCTCACCCCCGGCCTCGACCGGTGGCCGCAGCGCCCGGTATGGGCCCCCGACTCGCAGGCCGTGTACTTCGTGGCCGACGAGGGCGGGCGGGCGCCGGCCTTCCGGGTCGAGGTCGGCTCCGGGGAGGTCACCCGGCTGTCGGCCGCCGGCGCCTTCTCCGATCTGTGCCCGTCCCCCGACGGCGCCTCCCTCTACGCCCTCCGGAGCACGATCGGCTCGCCACCCGAGGCCGTTGTCCTCGCCACCACGACCGCCGACCAGGAGCCCCGCCCGATCCCCACGCCGGGGTTGCCCCTGGCCGTGCCCGGCCGGCTGGAGGAGTTCACCGCTCCGGCGGCCGACGGCACGCCGGTCCACTCCTGGCTCTGCCTTCCCGCCGGCGCCTCGGCCGCCGACCCGGCGCCGCTGGTGGTGTGGATCCACGGCGGGCCCCTCAGCTCCTGGAACAGCTGGCACTGGCGGTGGAACCCCTGGCTCCTGGTCGAGCGGGGCTATGCCGTGCTGCTGCCCGACCCGGCGCTGTCCACCGGCTACGGCCAGTCCTTCGTCGAGCGGGGACGGGGACGCTGGGGCGAGGAGCCCTTCACCGATCTCATGGCCGCCACCGATGCCTGCGAAGCTCGTGACGATATCGACGCGGCCCGCACGGCGGCGATGGGCGGGTCGTTCGGCGGCTACATGGCCAACTGGGTGGCCGGCCACACCGACCGCTTCCGCTGCCTGGTCACCCACGCCAGCCTGTGGGCCCTCGACCAGTTCCGGGGCACCACCGACCATGCCGCCTGGTGGGAGCGGGAGTTCGGCGACCCGGCCCGGGACCAGGCCCGTTACGAGGCCCAGTCGCCCCACGTCGCCGCCGACCGCATCACCACCCCGATGCTGGTCGTCCACGGCGAGCGCGACCACCGTGTGCCCGTCGGCGAGGCCCTCCGGCTGTGGGCCGACCTCATGCGCCGGGGCGTCGAGGCCAAGTTCCTCTACTTCCCCGACGAGAACCACTGGGTGCTCAAGCCCCAGCACGCCCGGGTCTGGTACGAGACCGTCCTCGCCTGGCTCGACCACCACGTCCTGGGCAAGGAGTGGCAGCGACCGGAGATTCTGTGAACGCCGATCCCGTCCGGCAGCGGCGCCGGCAGGTGGCCCGGCTGGCGAAGCTGGCCCGGCGGGCCGGCTGGTCCTTCTTCGGGCTCGCCGTCGTGGCCTTCGTGGCCGGGGTGGTGATCGGCCTCTCCGGGCTCGTCGTGGTCGCCGTCATCGGCAGCCTGGTGCTCGGCTCGGCCCTGCTGCTGCCGGCCATCATCGTCGGCTTCGGCGTCACCGCCGCCGAGCGCGAGGATCGCGGCTGATGCCACCCAACCTGATCCTCCTGCTGTCGGGCCCGAACCTCAACCTGCTCGGCCAGCGGGAGCCCGAGGTGTACGGCAAGGCGACGCTCGACGACCACATCGCCACCGCCCGGGCGGCGGCCGCCGCCGCCGGCTACGAGGTCGAGCACCATCAGTCGAACCACGAAGGCGACCTGATCGACGAGATCCACCGGGCCCGGGGCCGGGCGGCGGCCATCATCTTCAATCCGGGCGCTTTCACCCACTACGCCCACGCCCTGGCCGACGCCCTCGCCGCCTACGATGGGGTGGTCGTCGAGGTCCACCTCTCCAACCCCGCCGCCCGCGAGGCCTGGCGGCGCACCTCGGTGATCGCCCCGGTGGCCACCGGGACCATCGCCGGCTTCGGCGGCACCGGCTACCGCCTGGCCGTCGAAGCGGCCCTCTCCCTGCTCGACGAGGAGCCCGCATGACTCTGACATCCGATCTGCCCGCCCTCGACGTCGCCGGCCGTGTCGACCGGGTCCGGGCGCTCTTCCCCGAGGCCGGTATCGACGCCCTGTTCGTCACCCGGCTGGTGAACATCCGCTACCTGACCGGCTTCACCGGTTCGGCCGCCCTGCTGCTCGTCGGCCCGGACGAGGTGCTGTTCGTGAGCGACGGCCGCTACAAGGACCAGTCGGCCGACCAGCTGGCCGCCGCCGGCGTGCCGGCCAGGATCGAGATCTCCGGCACCGAGCAGAAGAAGATCGTCCACGACGCCGCCACGGCCCGGGGCTACGGCCGGGTCGGGCTCGAGGCCCACGGCGTCACCTGGTCGCAGCAGCGGAGCTTCGCCTCGGAATGGTTCCCGTCGGCCGAGCTGGTGCCCACCGAGGGCCTCGTCGAGGGCCTCCGCCGGGTGAAGGACGCCGGCGAGGTGGCCCGCATCGGGGCCGCCTGCGCCATTGCCGACCAGGCCTTTGCCAACGTCGCCCCCCGCCTGCGCGACCGGCCCACCGAGCTCGAGTTCGGCCTCGACCTGGAGTTCGAGATGCGCCGGCTCGGGGCGGCGGCCATGAGCTTCGAGCCGATCGTGGCCGCCGGACCCAACGGCGCCAAGCCCCACGCCCGCCCGTCCGACCGGAGGATCGAGCCCGGCGAGCTGCTGGTGCTCGATTTCGGCTGCATCGTCGATGGGTACTGCTCCGACATGACCCGTACCGTCTCCGTCGGCGACCCCGGCCCCGAGGCCCGGCGGATGTACGACGTCGTGCTCGAGAGCCAGCGGGCCGGCCGGGAGGCGGTGCGCCAAGGGGTCGAGGCGGCGGCGGTCGACAAGGCCTGCCGCGACGTCATCGCCGAGGCGGGCTGGGCCGACGCCTTCCTCCACGGAACCGGTCACGGCGTGGGCCTCGAGATCCACGAGGACCCGCGGGTCTCCCAGACCGGCCGTGGTACCTTGGCCTCCGGCTACGTCGTCACCGTGGAGCCGGGTGTGTATCTCACGGGCATCGGCGGCGTCCGCATCGAGGACACCGTGGTCGTCACCCCGGGCGGCTGCGACATCCTGACCAGCTCCCCGAAGGATCTCGTGCTGTGAGCATCTCCACCAATGACCTGAAGAACGGGATGGCCCTCAACCTGCCCGAGGGCCTCATGACCGTCATCGAGTTCCAGCACGTCAAGCCGGGCAAGGGCGGCGCCTTCGTCCGCACCAAGCTCCGCAACTACCGGACGGGCGCCGTGTACGAGCGCACCTACCGGGCCGACGAGAAGCTGACGCTGGCGCACATCGAGAAGAAGGAGATGCAGTACCTCTACCGCGACGGCGACTCCTACACGTTCATGGACAACGAGTCCTACGAGCAGATGGGGGTCGACCCCGCCGCTCTGGGCGAGGCCACGAGGTACATCAAGGAGGGCGACACCGTCATCCTCCCGATGTACCAGGGGCAGGTCGTCGGCGTGGAGCTCCCGGCGGCGGTGGAGCTGGAGGTGACCCAGACCGACCCCGGCGTCCAGGGCGACCGGGTGTCGGGGGCCAAGAAGCCGGCCACGCTGGAGACCGGCGCGGTCGTCCAGGTTCCGCTGTTCGTCGAGACCGGCGACCGCATCAAGGTCGACACCCGGACCGGCGAGTACCTGACCCGGGTCTGATGCGCACACGCAGGGATGCCCGGGAGCGGGCCCTGTCCCTGTGTTATGAGCTCGACGTGCGGGGCAACAGCGTCGACGACCTGCTGTTCGAACTGCCGGTGGCCCCGGCGCCGTACGCCGTCGAGCTGGCCCGGGGCGTGGAGGACCACCGCGACGAGATCGACGCCATCATCACCAAGTTCGCCGACCGCTGGTCGATCGACCGCATGCCGGTCATCGATCGCAACCTCCTCCGCATCGCCGTCTTCGAGCTCGGTTGGCGACCGGAGATCCCGCTCGGCGTGGCCATCAGCGAAGCGGTCGACCTGGCCAAGCGGTACTCGACCGACGACTCCGGCCGGTTCGTCAACGGCATGCTGGCCCGCATCGGCGAGCACCTCCGCGACGGGAACGGCGATGGGAGCACTTGAGACACCGACGGTCGTAGAGCCGGATGTCGAAGAAACGGTCGACGTGGCGCGGCCCTGGGTCGTCGTCGTCTGGAACGACCCCGTCAACCTGATGTCGTACGTCGTCTACGTCTTCCAGAAGCTGTTCGGTTACTCCAAGGAGAAGGCCACCAAGCTCATGCTCGACGTGCACCACAAGGGAAAGGCGGCGGTGTCGTCGGGTAACCGGGAGCAGGCCGAGACCGACGTCTCCCGCCTCCACGCGCACGGCCTGTGGGCCACGATGGAGCGGGACTAGCGGTGAGCCCCCTGGTAGGGCGTAGGTAGTGCCGCGAGCACCGTTCCGCCGCAACCGCTCCGGGGGGTTCGACGTCGTTCTCGGGCCGGGGGAGGCCGCCGTCCTCACCCGGCTGTGCGAGGAGCTGACCACGCTCCTCGTCGACGACGCCCCCGCCGCCGGCCAGAAGCCCGACGAGGCCGACCCGGTACTGGAGCGGTTCTTCCCCCGGGCCTACCTCGACCCGACCGAGGAGGAGGCGGAGTCCGACTGGCAGCGGCTGGTGCACGGCGATCTGATGGACGGGCGCCGCCGGGCGCTGGCCACCGTGGAGGGCACGCTGGCCGCCGCCCAGCTCCGGCGGGGGCGGTACGAACTGGCGCTCGACGAAGACCAGGCCCAGTCGTGGCTGGCGGTCCTCAACGACGCCCGCCTGGCCCTCGGGACCCGCCTCGAGGTGACCGAGGACATGGACCTGTCGGGGCTCGATCCCGACGATCCCGACACCGCCCCCTTCGCCGTCTACTGGTGGCTCGGCGTGCTGGAGGAGTCGCTGATCGACGTGCTGTCGCGATCGTCCTGATCGGTCGGATCGTCCCGATCCGGCAGGGACGGCCCGGGGCGGCGGAGAAGAACCCGCCCGATGTCCGCCCCCCGGCGCGCCCGACTCGCCGTGCTCTCCGCCGTGGTGACCGTGGTCGCCACCGGTGGCGCCTTCGTCGTCCTCCGGCCCGACTCCGGGCCCGGGCCGCGGGTGCGCCATGAGGCGGGCGGGGCCGGCGCGGCCCGCACCGACAACCGGGCGCTGACCCAGGCGGGGTCGGTGGCCACGGCGGCGGCATCGGCGTCC
>JAICYE010000593.1 GCA_025934385.1 Acidimicrobiia bacterium
GACTTCGACGAGGCGTTCTTGGTGGTGCCGCCGGAGCAGGCCCCGGCCACGAGGGCCAGGGTCGCGACGAGCGCCAGAGGCGCCCATTCCCGTCTACGAGGCATACGTGACCCTCCCCCACCGCCCGATGACGTCGTTCGCGTCGGCGGCTCGGGCGATATTCGACCACAATGTCGGGATTTGTTCACCGGTGTCTGCGGGTCAGCGATGGCACCTATGGGCCAACCACCAGCTCGTGCATTTCCGCTGGTGCCGAGCGGCCGTATCGTTGTGGCACAGGGGTTTGGATGACCACCAGTCCACCAATATTTCATTTGAATAACGGAAGGTAACTTTTCGGTATTGATGGCGGGCTCTTTTTGGCGCGTACCGCGGCTGCGGTAGCCGGGGATCCAACCGGGGGTGGATGACGCTTCGGGCGGCGCGCCGTAGCGTGGATCCGTGCACCTCGCCCCGGCCCGCACTTCGCGCTCCGACCAGGCCGGCACCCCGCTGCGGTGCCGGTGGTCGCCGAACGACGTCCGTGTGGCCGTGGTCGTCGGGGTCGTCCAGCTGGTGGGCACGGTGCTGGCCGTGCACCACCGACCCCAGCCCGGGCGCCATCCGCTCGACGCCCTCGGGGTCGTCCTCCTCCTGGCCGGTCCGGCGGCGCTGGCCGTCCGCCGGCGGTTTCCGGTGGCGGTGCTCGAGGTGGCCTTCCTGTCGACGCTGGCCTATGTGGTCATCGGCTACCGGGAGGGGCCGATCTGGCTCGGCCTGATCGTGGCCTATGTCAACGCCGCCTGGCTGGGGCGGCGGTGGGAGGCGTGGGCAACGCTGGCCGTCGGGTGGGCGGCGTTCCTCTGGCTGCCGCACTGGTTCGGGCGGGACCGGGCGCCCGTCGGCCACGAGATCCTGGGGCTGGCCGCCTGGCTGCTGGTGCTGGCCGCCGTGGCCGAGGTCATCAAGGTGCGGCGGGAGCGGGCGGTGGAGGCCGCTCGGGTCCGCCGGGAGGAGGCCGAACGGCGGGCGGGCGAGGAGCGGCTCCAGATCGCCCAGGAGCTTCACGACGTGCTGGCCCACAACATCTCGCTGATCAGCGTCCAGGCCGGCGTCGGCCTCCACCTCATCGACGAGCATCCCGACCAGGCCCGGGCCGCCCTGGCGGCCATCAAGGACGCCTCGAAGGAGGCGCTGGGCGAGCTGCGGTCGGTGCTCGACGTCCTCCGGCGGGAGGGCGACGCCGCTCCGCTGGTCCCCGCCCCCCGGCTGGCCGTCGATCTCGACGGCCTCGTGGCCAAGGCGGCCTCGGCCGGGGTGGCGGTGCGGGTCGAGGTGTCGGGCGAGGAGCGGCCGCTCCCGCCCGGCGTCGACCGGGCCGCCTTCCGTATCGCCCAGGAGGCGCTGACCAACCTCGCCCGTCACGCCGCCGGGGCCAGCGCCACCGTGCTCATCGACTACGGCCAAGGCGCGCTGACGCTCCAGGTCGACGACGACGGTGCCGGATCGGGTCCGGGCTCGGACGCCGGGTCGGGATCGGGCGCGGGCGGGAGCGGCCGGGGGCTGACCGGCATGCGGGAGCGGGCGGCGGCGCTCGGCGGGCGGCTCGACGTCGGTCCGCGCCCGGGGGGCGGGTTCCGGGTCCGGGCGTGGCTTCCGTTCGAGCCGGAGCCGGTGCCGGCGCCGGC
>JAICYE010000005.1 GCA_025934385.1 Acidimicrobiia bacterium
GACGCGCTGCCCGGCATCGGCCACGCCTGCGGCCACAACATCATCGCCGCCACCGCCGTCGGCACCGGCGTGGCGCTGGCCGAGGTGGCCGACGACCTCGGCCTCACCGTGCGGGTCATGGGCACGCCGGCCGAGGAGGGCGGCGGCGGGAAGATCGTGCTGCTGAACGGCGGCGCCTTCGAGGGCGCCCACCTGGCGATGATGACCCACCCGGCGCCGATCGACATCGCCGAGTGGCCCATCATCGCCGCCCAGCAGTTCCGGGTCCGCTACACCGGGAAGGAGGCCCACGCCTCGGCCTACCCCGAGCTCGGCCGCAACGCCGCCGATGCCCTCACCGTGGCCGGCGTGGCCATCGGCCTGCTCCGCCAGCACATCCACGCCGGCGACCGCGTCCACGGCATCGTGACCCACGGCGGCGAGGCGCCCAACATCGTCCCCGCCCACACCGAGGGCGAGTACATCGTCCGCGGCGCCACCGTGGCCGACTTCGAGATCATGCGGGAACGGGTCATGCGCTGCTTCGAGGCCGGCGCCCTGGCCACCGGTACCACGCTCGATGTCCTCCCCCGCCACGAGCCCTACGCCGAGATGCACCACGACCCGGGCGTCGCCGCCGCCTACCGCCGCAACGCCGAAGCGCTGGGCCGCACCTTCGGCCCGTTCGACCCCCGGGCCTCCGGCTCGACCGACATGGGCAACGTGTCGCTGGCCATCCCGTCGATCCACCCGGCGATCGGCATCGACTCGCTCCCTGCGGTCAACCACCAGCCCGAGTTCACGGCCCACTGCGCCACTCCCGCCGCCGACAACGCGCTGCGGGACGGCGCCGTCGCCATGGCCTGGGCGGCGGTGGACTGCGCCACTGACGACGCCGTCCGCAACCGGCTGCTCAGCCGCCCGTGACCCGCCGGAGGATTGGGCGGTCGTTCCGCCGGTCCGGGGACGGGAGCGCTGCCAGCGCCGTCGCCTGACGGCGGTTACTTCTGGACGGGCCCGCTCTGGCAGCCCTTCGTCTTGGGCATCACCACACACAACGGGGAGACGCCGCTTTCCGGCTGCTGACCGACCCGGGCGGTGTGGCCCTGGCCGGCCGGCTGGGCCGGAGCGGCGATGGCGCCGGCCGGGCCCAGCAGCGTGAAGGCTCCGGCGGCGGCGATGACGGCGGCGAGTCTGCGGCTTCGACGGTTGAGCATGGTCAAACTCCCCTGGACGGACGGTGACGAACGCAGCAGATGGATCGTACTGCGATTAATTTCCGAATTGTCGGCGGCTCAGGCGCTGGGATCGTGGCCGCCAGCGCCTCGTGGAGGGCAGTCCGCCTGGGGGCGCCGTACGCCAATCAGGCCTGATCAGAGGCCAGCGAACGAAACCAGCGGGCGGGCCAGACCCTGGTCCTGGGCCCACAGGTCGAGCGGGACCGTGGCGACGTCGTCGACCAGTGGGACGAGCTCGGCCGCGCCCGGCTCCCGGAGGTCGAACGTCTTGACGTAGTGGCCGCAGGCCTCGCAGCCGTCGATCCGGATTCCCCGGAGGTTCCCGCCGCCAGAACGGCCACGGTCGTCGGAGATGAACGACGGAAGCCGGCTGGGATCGGACTCGGAGCACCAGGCGCAGACCGCCCGGGGAAACGTCCACCAGCCCGCGCAGCGGCCGCAGACCAGCGAGCGGGGGGACCCGCCCATGAACTCGCCCGACTCCTCGGCGATGACCGAGAGCTGGGCGGGGCCGCCGCAGGCCGGGCAGGCGGCGCCGGTCCACTCGTCACGATCGGGCGTGGCGATGGCCGCCCGGGCACCCTCCAGGATCGGGCCGGCCGCCACCCGGGCCCAGAACCCCAGCACCGGCTCCGGCCCGGCCGGGTCCTCGAGCCACGCCTCGACGAGCCCGGCCCGTTCGGTGTCGCCGGCGTCGCGGAGGGCTGCGCCGGCCGCACGCAGTGGGTCGGGAAGGGGAGCACCGGCCAGGGTCGACACGGCCAACGGGATCTCGGCGGCGACGGGGTGCAGGGCGACGGCGAGGTCGAGCAGGGGGAAGCGGCCGGCGGCCCGGCGGAGCTCGGCGCCGGCGGTCACGGCCGCGGCGGCGTCCTGCACGGCGGGCCACTCCGCCCGGGCGGCCTGGAATCGCAGGACGGCGGCCATGAGCGACAGTGGCCCGGCCGCGCCACCCCCGCCTCCGGGGGCGGCCAGGAGCCGCTCGGCCCGGGCCAGCCGGGCGGCGAAGTCCCCCGGGCCGCCCCGGCGGGCCCCGGGCCGGAACATCATCGACGGGCGGCCGATGAGGCCGGCGGTATCAGCGGTTCGCCCCGGCCCGGCGGCGGTCCTGGACGCGGAACCAGGCCGGGTGGTGCCAGGCCGCCCAGGCCCGGCTGACCCGGCCGGTGGTCATGGACGAGAACGTGCCGGGGAACATCACGGTCGACATGTAGACGTGGATGATGAAGCCCCCCACCATGAGCAGGAAGGCGACGTGGTGGAGGAACCGGGCCCAGTGGTGCAGCGCCGACGCGCCGCCCAGCCAGGCACCCCACAGCGGCAGGCCGGTGACGAACAGCACCAGCCCGAGCACCACCGCGAACCAGTAGTAGCCCTTCTGGCCGGCGTTGTAGCGCCCGGTGTCGAGGCCGGTGTGGCCTTCGCCGGTGTAGGTCCGCAGCCGGCGAACCCATTCCCTGTCGCCGGCGGTCATGCGCATGTCCCGGGCCCACGAGACCAGCATCCACAGGATCCCGAGCGTGAACGCCACGCCGAACCACGGATGGAGGAACCGCATGGTCTGGCCGCCACCGAACAGGCCGGCGAGGAAATACGCCCGCGGGTAGCCGAGGGCGAACCCCGACACCATCAGGGCGATGAACGTGAGGGCGACCCACCAGTGCACGAGCCGGTCGGTCAGCGTGTAGCGCACCAGCGTCGGCCCGGCGGCCGCGCCCCCGTTGGTCGTGGCGCCCGTCCCCATCTGCACGGCGCTCATCGCTCCTCCTCCTGCGGCTGGGACTGCGGTGGCGGCGGCTGCGGCAGGCTGACCGGGCCCGCCCCGTCGCCGTCCCCTGCACCGCTCGCCCCGTTCCCCGGGGCAGCCATGCCGTCGCCGGCGCCGACCGGCACCTCCTGGCCGGTCCGCTCCTCCTCGATGGCCCCCTCGTGGCCGAGCCGCTCGGCCTCGGCGACCGCCTCCTCCTCCGGCGGGGGCTTCCTCCGGCCCGTCCGCAGGTAGAAGATCCCGGTGGCCAGCAAGCCGCCCCACACCGAGATCGAGCCGAGCTTGCGGAGCACTGACAGGGCCGAGAAGAACGTCCCCGGCACGTGCGGGTCCTCGGGGAGCCCGTAGTCCGACAGCTTGTCGCCCCGGGGCACCACGTACATCATGTGCAGCCCGCCGACGCCGGCCGGGTCGTAGAGCATGGCGTGCTGGAAGCCCCGCTTCTTCAGCTTGTCGACCTTGCCGTTGGCGATGGCCACCATCTCGGGCTTGCCGCCGAACTTGATGGCCCCGGTCGGGCAGCTCTTGACGCAGGCCGGCTCGAGCGACGCCGACACCCGGTCGACGCAGAGCGTGCACTTGTAGACCTTCTTGGTCTTCTGGTCGAAGCGGGGGATGTCGAACGGGCAGCCGGTGACGCAGTACTGGCAGCCGATGCACTTCGTCTGGTCGAAGTTCACGATGCCGTTCGTGTACTGGACGATGGCCCCGGGGGCCGGGCAGGCGGCCAGGCAGCCGGGGTCGTCGCAGTGGAGGCAGCTGTCCTTGCGGATGAGCCAGGCGAGATCGCCGCCGTCGAGCTCGATCTCGTTGAACCGCATGAGGTCCCAGGTGGAGGCAGTCAGGTCGGGGTGGCTCTGGTAGCTGCCGAAGTTGGCCGTGTGGTCGGCCGGCAGGTCGTTCCACTCCTTGCAGGCCACCTCACAGGCCTTGCAGCCGATGCAGAGATCGATGTCGACGAGCTTGGAGATCTCCGTGGTGTGGCGGCGGATGCCGGTCGCCGACGCCGGCGTCGCCGACTTCCGGCGGATGGCCAGTCCGAGTTCGGTGGACACGGTGGCCTCCTATGCCTTCTCGACGTTGACGAGGAAGCCCTTGAACTCCGGCGTCCGCACGTTGGCGTCACCGACGTAGGGCGTGAGCAGGTTGGCCATCTCCGGTGTGGCGTTGAACTTGCCGGTGTTGGGGTCGGCGCCCCGGCCGGCGGCGTAGTGCCAGTGGACCGGGATCCCCACCTGGTAGACGGTCTTGCCGCCGACCTTCAAGGGCCGGATCCGTTTGCTCACAATGGCGACGCCGACGACCTCGCCCCGTTTCGACTTCACCCGCACCTTGCCGCCATTGGTGATCCCCTTCTTCTCGGCCAGCTCCACCGGCAGCTCGACGAAGAAGTCGGGCATGGCCTCCACCAGGTAGGGCACGTTCTGGGTGAGGTAGTGCTCGTGCTCGGTCACCCGGTAGGTGGTGGCCACGTAGGGGAACTCGGAGTCGATGGCGGCGAACGTGTCCTTGGCGTCCTTGTAGAGGAACACGGCCGGGTCGTTCTGCACCTTGGACAGGGCGTTGGCGACCGGCGACTCCATCGGCTCATAGTGCTCGGGGAAGGGCCCGTCGTTGGTCAGGCTCCCAGGAGCGAAGAGCCGGCCCACCCCCTCGCCCGTCATGATGAAGGCGCCCTTGCCCTCCGACGGCGCCGAGGTCGGCGAGAAGTCGGGAACGTCGCCCACCCACTTGGTGCCGTTCCACTTGATGCCCGGCCTCGTCGGGTCCCAAGGGTTCCCCTGGGCGTCGGCCGAGGCCCGGTTGTACATGACCCGCCGGTTGAGCGGCCAGGACCAGGCCCACCCGGGGAAGAAGCCGAGGCCGGTCGGGTCCGACGTCCCCCGGCGCTGCATCATGTTCCCCTCAGGGGGATACGACCCGGAGTAGATCCAGTCGCCGCAGCTGGTGGTGCCGTCGTCCTTGCAGGCCGAGAAGGCCGGCAGCCGGTTGCCGGTGGTGAGGTCGAAGCCGTTGACCTCCTGGGCCAGCTCGTCGAGGGACGGGTTGCCGGGGTTGGCGTAGTCCCACTTGAGGTTCAGGATCGGCTCCGGCAGCGTCCCGCCCTCCTTCTTGTAGAGGGCCTTCAGCCGGAGGAAGAGCTGCCCGATGATCCAGTTGTCGTCCTTCACCTGGCCGGGCGGGTCGAGCACCTTGTACTTCCACTGGGCCCACCGGCCGGAGTTGACGAAGCTGCCGTCCTTCTCGATCCAGTGGGTGCAGGGGAACATGAAGACTTCGGTCTGGATGCTCTTCGAGTCGACGCCCGGCCTCCGCCAGAACTCCGAGGTGGCCGTGGGCAGCGGGTCCATGACCACCAGCCACTTGAGGTTGCCGAGCGACTGGCTGATGCGGTTGGAGTCGGGCCCGATGTTCACGTCGGACATGCCGCCGGCGAAGAGGCCGTCGAGCGTGCCGTTGCGGGCCTCGTTGTGGATCGTGAGCCACGACGAGTTCTGGGACGGCTTCGGGATCCAGGAGTACCGGTAGTCGTTGTCGGCCTGGGCGTTGTCGCCCCACCACGACTTCATCAGCGACACCATGAACTTCTTGTAGTTGGTGCCGAAGTAGTTGACGGCGTTGGGCGAGCTGGCCTTCGACGGCACCTTGGCCATGTAGTCGGCCAGCGTGTTCATGCCGGGCTTGGGAATGGCCAGGTAGCCGGGGAGGATCTCCCAGCTGATGGCGTTGTCGGTGTTCCCCTGGATGTTGGCGTGACCCCGCTCGGCGTTGACGCCGCCGCCGGGCCGGCCCACGTTGCCGAGCAGCAGCTGGACCAGGCCGATGCCCCGGATGATCTGCACGCCGGTGACGTGGTGCGTCAGCCCGACGGCGTAGACGACGCTGCCGACCCTCTCGGCGACGCCGGTGGATCCCATCATGTCGGCGATCTGGGTGAACTTGTCGACCGGCATGCCGGTGATCTCCGACACCTTCTCCGGCGTGTAGCGGGCGTAGTGCGCCTTCATCATCTGGAAGACGCAGCGGGGGTCCTGCAGGGTCGGGTCGGTCTTGGCGAAGGCCACCGGCGTGGCGGCCGGCGTCTGGCCGCCAGTCGGCGACGGCGTCCCCCCCGAGGACGCCCCGGCCGCCGGACCGAGGGCGGCGGCGCCGCCCGACGACCCCGGCGGCTGGCCGCCGGATCCACCCGTCGCTCCCGGCACCAGCCGCTCGTAGTCCCACGTGGTCGAGTCGTAGGATTTCTTCGTCTGGTCGTAGCCGGAGAACAGCCCGTCGTTGAACTCGTAGCCCTGCGCCACGATGAACGAGGCATTGGTGTGCAGCTTGACGTAGTCCTCGTGGTACAGCTTGTGCTGGAGGATGTAGTTGACGAGCCCGCCGAAGAAGGCGACGTCGGTGCCCGCTCGGATCGGGGCGTAGACGTCGGCGATCGCCGAGGTGCGGGTGAAGCGCGGGTCGACGTGGATGATCTTCGTGCCGCGCTCATCCCGCCCGACGTGGGCCCACTTCCAGCCGCAGGGATGGTTCTCGGCGGGATTGGCCCCGATGACGAGGATCACGTCGCTGTTCTTGAAGTCGCGCCAGTGGTTGGTCATGGCGCCCCGGCCGAAGGAGGCGGCCAAACTGGCCACCGTGGGGCCGTGTCAAACGCGGGCCTGTTGCTCCAGGTAGACACACCCCAGCGCCCGGAAGAACTTGGCGGTGAGGTACCCCTCCTCCGACGTGATCGTCGCCCCGCCGACGAAGCCGAAGCCCTCGTTGCGGTTGACCTCGAGGCCGTCCTTGTCCTTGAGGACGAGCTTCTTGTCCCGGGAGTCCTTCATGTGCCGGGCCAGGCGGTCGAGGGCGTCGGTCCACTCGATGTCTTCCCAGTCGGTGCCGCCGGGCCGGCGCACCTTGGGCCGCAGCGCCCGGTTGCCGTTGAGGGCCAGCTGCAGCGTCGACGCTCCCTTGGGGCACAGCGTCCCGCCGTTGACCGGGCTGTCGGGGTCGCCCTCGATGTGGACCAGCGTCTGGGCGACGTTGAGGGCGTTGTCGCCGACCTTGTAGGCGATCATCGAGCAGCCGACGGCGCAGTAGGGGCAGATCGTGCGGACCTCGGTGGCCCGGGAGATCTTCAGCTGCGTCACTTCGGCGTAGGCCGGCCTCAGGTCGAACCCGAAGCTCCCCCAGGCGACCGCCGCCCCGCCGACCGCCGACATCTTGAAGAAGTCACGACGGGTCATCTCCACGGCCAGGGCCCCCTCCCCCTAGGAGCCGCGCTCACCCCGGCTCCGACGCCCGCACAATAAGCCCGCAGTCAGGTGCGCTGCCAGGATCGTCGGGGAGACCGCCCTGTAGTCACAATGTATCTAGAACGGTACGCCGCTCGGCCTACCAGCCCGACAGGCGGGCGATGGCGCCGTAGTCGCGGTCTTCGCCGAAGCGCGCCATCGCCTCGACGAGACGCTCACGGGCCAACGCCAGCATCGGTGCATCGAGCCCCTGGCCCTCGGCCAGGTCGGCGGCGATGCGGAGGTCCTTGGCCATGTGGGTGATGCGGAAGCCGGGTTCGAAGTCGCCCCGCAGGACCTTGCGGGGGAACAGGTTGGCCAGCTGCCAGTTCGCCCCCGTCCCATCGGAGACGGCCTCGACAACGAGGGTGGGGTCGACGCCCGCCTCCCGGGCCAGCGCCAGGGCCTCGGCGCTGGCGGCGGCGTTCACCGCACCGAGGAAGTTGTTGGCCAGCTTGACGGCCAGGCCGGACCCGACCGGGCCGCAGTGCCGGATGCGGTTGGCCTGGCCGATCACCTCGAGGACGGGGCGGGCCCGCTCCAGCGCCTCCGCCGTCCCGCCGACCCAGATGGCCAGTGTCCCCGCCTCGGCGCCCGGGGGGCCGCCGGACACCGGGCAGTCGAGGTAGTCGACGCCGTCCTCGGCGCAGCGTTCGGCCAGCTCCTTGGCGGTGCCCGGTGAGATCGTCGACATCTCCACGACGACCGTGCCGGGAGCGGCCCTCTCCAGCACCGAGGTCACGACCTCGGTCACCTCGGGGCTGTCAGGCACGATCGAGCAGACGACCTCGGCGCCGGCGGCGGCGTCGGCCGGCGAGCCCACGACCTTCCACCCGGTGCCCTCCAGCCGGGCCGGCCGGCGGGATGAGACCGTCACGTCGTGGCCCGCCCCGATCAGCCGGCGCACCATCGGCGCACCCATCAGCCCGGCCCCCACGAACCCCACCCGCATGCTCGCCTCCTGACCGACGTGTCCCTCCGGCACGAGCCCCGCCCGACCGGCGCGCGATCCTAAGAGGGTCCATGACGACCGCCGACCACACCTTCACCGATCGAGCCCCGAGCGGTTTACCTACCGTCACGGTACCTAAGCCGCTCAGGGCCTCCGACCACGACCCCACCGACCGGACCCCGAGCGCCCTACCCACAGATTCTGTGGGTTTTCCGCTCAGGGTCCACAGTTCCCGCCGGCGGCCGGGGGCCGTCGCCGCCGTCGTCCTCCTCATGCTCCTCGCCGGAGCGGGTTGCCACTCCGGCGGGAAGCGGAGTGCGGCGAAGGGGCCGGGGACGTCGCTCGGGCCGTCCGGCGGGGCGGCGAGCGGAGCGGGCGGCGCAGGCGGCGCGGCCGGAGCGGCGGCAAGCGAGAACGGTGGCTCGGGGGCCGACCAGGCCGGGGCCGGCGGCGCTGGCGCCGGTCCCGGCAGCAGCGGTCAGGTCGGCTCCGGCGGGGCGGCCAGCGGCGGCACACCGGGTGGCTCCGGCGGGGCGGGCGGTTCCGGGGGGAGCGGCCCGTTCGTGGGGTCGCCGACCGATCCCGGCGCCGGGCCGGCCCGGCCGAAGGGCTGGCGGAAGCTGCCGACCGCCCCGCTGCGGAGCCGGCACGGCGCCAGCGCGGTGTGGACCGGCCGGGAGATGATCGTGTGGGGCGGCGCCTGGCGGGCGGGGAACGCCTCGATCTGGCTCGACGACGGCGCGGCCTACGACCCGGCCGGCGACAAGTGGCGGCGCATCGCCAACTCCCCGCTCGAGCCCCGGTCGGACGCCGTGATCGCCTGGACCGGCAAGGCCGTCCTCATCTGGGGCGGGCAGAAGCAGGGCTCGGAGACCGGCTTCGGCGACGAGTGGGACGACGGCGCCCTCTACGACCCGGCCAAGGGCACGTGGAAGCCGATGGCCGACTGGCCCCTCTCCCACCGCTACGGCACCCGGGCGGTATGGACGGGCACCCGGCTCGTGGTGTGGGGCGGGGCGTCGGCCGAGGCGGGCGAGGACCCGCCGCCGCTGGCCGACGGCGCCGCCTTCGATCCCGGGGACGACAAATGGACGAAGATGCCCGCCGGGCCGCTGGCCGGCCGGATCGCCCCGCTCGGCGCCGCCCGGGGCAATGATGCGCTGCTGGCCTGGGGCCCCGGACCGGCGGAGGACGGCAAGCGGGTGGCGCTGTCCGACAGCGCCGTCTACGACCCGGAGCACAAACAGTGGTCGCCGGCCGCCGCCGTCCCGCCGCCGCCCAACGACGCCTGGTGCCTCGACCCGCCGGGCTGCGTCGGCGTCGATACCGGGAAACGGGTCGTGTTCGCCGGCCAGGGTCTCGCCTGGGACCCGGCGGCCAACCGGTGGGCGCCGATCGCCCCCGGCCCGTACGCCGATCCCTACCTCGGCGGCAAGGCGACGGCCTGGACGGGCTCGAGGGTCATGCTGTGGGGCGGCGGCAACGCCCGGGGCCCGGCCGACGCTCCCCCGGCCAGCGTCAACGCCGGAGGCGCGGCCTACGACCCGGCCGCCGACCGGTGGGAGCCACTGCCGGCCGCGCCACTCACGCCCCGGGCCGGGGCCAGCGCGGTATGGACCGGCCGGGAGTTCATCGTCTGGGGCGGGGAGGCCGACGAGGCCCACCGGGCCCAGTTCGACGACGGCGCCGCACTCACGCCGTAGGGGGCAGCTAGCCCCCGGAGACGTCCTGGGGCTTGGCCTTGCCGGCGCCGATCCAGGGCATCATCGACCGCAGCTGGGCCCCGACGGCCTCGATGGGGTGCTCGGCCGACTGGCGGCGGAGGGCGTTGAACACCGGGCGGTTGGCCTGGTTCTCCAGGATCCACTCCTGGGCGAACTTGCCGGTCTGGATCTCGCCCAGGATCTTCTTCATCTCGGCCCGGGTGTCGCTGTTGACGATCCTCGGGCCCCGGGTCATGTCGCCGTACTCGGCGGTATCGGAGATCGAGAACCGCATGTTGGAGATGCCGCCCTCGTAGATCAGGTCCACGATGAGCTTCACCTCGTGGAGGCACTCGAAGTAGGCCGACTCCGGCTGGTAGCCGGCATCGACGAGCGTCTCGTAGGCCGCCTTGATGAGCTCGGTCAGGCCGCCGCAGAGGATGACCTGCTCGCCGAAGAGGTCGGTCTCGGTCTCCTCCTTGAACGTCGTGTCGAGGACGCCGGCCCGGGTGGCGCCGATCCCCTTGGCGTAGGCCAGCGCGACGTCCTTGGCCTTGCCGGTGGCGTCGTGGCCCACCGCCACCAGCGCCGGCACGCCGCCCCCGTCCTCGAACGTCCGGCGCACGAGGTGGCCGGGGCCCTTGGGGGCGATCATCCACACGTCGACGCCCTTCGGCGGGCGGATCTGGCCGAAGTGGATGTTGAAGCCGTGGGCGAAGGCCAGCGAGTCGCCGTCGCGCAGGTGCGGTTCGATCGACTCCTTGTAGACCCGGGCCTGCTCGGTGTCGGGCAGCAGCACCATCATCACGTCGGCCTCGTCGCAGGCGTCGGCGATCGACGCCACCCGCAGGCCGGCCGCCTCGGCCTTGGTCCACGACGACGAACCCTCCCGCAGGCCGACCCGCACGTCGACGCCCGACGAGCGGAGGTTCAGGGCGTGGGCGTGGCCCTGCGAGCCGTAGCCGAGGACGGCGACCTTCCTGCCCTCGATGAGCCCGAGGTCGGCGTCGTCGTCGTAGTAGATCGTGACCGGCATGTTCGAGCCTCCTAGGCGCTCTCGGGCACGGCTGCCAGGCGGACGGTACCGCGGGCGATCCGAGGTAATGCGATCCGGCCCGTCCGCTGCAGGCCGGTGATGCCGTAGGGGCGGAGCAGCTCCTCGATCGAGTCGAGCTTCTCGGGCGACCCCGCGGCCATCAGCGTGAGGGCCTCGGCGCCGACGTCGAGGATCTTGGCCTCGAAGATGGCGGCCAGCTCGGTGACCTGGCCCCGGTTGGAGGCGTCGGCCCGCACGGTGGCCAGCATCAGCTCCCGCTCCACCGCCTCACCGACGGCCAGCTCCTTGATGTCGACGACGTTGATCAGCTTGTCGAGCTGGCGCATGACCTGCTCGATGGGGGCGGACTCGGCATCGACGACGATCGTCATGCGGGAGAACCGCTCGTCGTCGGTCGGGCTGACGGCCAGGGAGAAGATGTTGAACCCCCGGCGGGAAAACAGCCCCGCCACCCGGGACAGGACGCCGGCCCGGTTCTCGACCAGCACCGACAGGATGTGGTGGGAGGCGCCGTATCGGCTGTCGGCGGGCATCAGTGACCCCCCTCGCCCTCGGCGGGGCCGAGGATGATGTCGTCGTTGGACGTTCCGGCCGCCACCATCGGGTAGACCTTCTCCCGGTAGTCGACGCGGAAGTCGATGACCACGGGGCGGTCGTCGATGGCGTTGGCCTTCTCGATGGTCGGGACGACGTCCTCGGGATTCTCGCACCGCAGTCCGACACAGCCCATGGCCTCGGCCCACTTCACGTAGTCGGGCAGGTCGGGCGAGAGGTACACCTCGCTGTAGCGCTCCTTGTAGAACAGCTCCTGCCACTGACGGACCATGCCCAGGTAGGCGTTGTTGAGGATCGCCACCTTGATCGGCACCCGCTCGGCGCTGGCGGTGACCAGCTCCTGGGCGGTCATCTGGAAGCAGCCGTCGCCGTCGATGGCCCACACCATCCGGTTGGGCTTGCCGACCTTGGCCCCGACGGCCGCCGGCACGGCGAAGCCCATGGTGCCGAGCCCACCGGAGTTGACGAACGTGTAGGGGTGGTTGAACTTCCAGTACTGCGACGTCCACATCTGGTGCTGGCCCACGCCGGAGACGACGATGGTGTCGTCGGGCGTGTGGTCGCGCAGCTGCTCGATGCAGAACTGCGGCTTGAGCGGCCCGTCCTCCTCCTGGTCGTAGGCCAGCGGGTGGGCCGCCTGCCAGCCGGCCAGAGTGGCGTTCCACTCGGCCCGGTCGGGGGCGACCGTGGCCGTCTCTCGTAGTTCGGCCTCGACGGCGGCGGTGATGGCCTCGATGGCGGCCCGGCAGTCGGCGGCGATGCCGACGTCGGCCCGGCGGACCTTGCCGAGCTCGGCCGGGTCGATGTCGACGTGGATGATCTTGGCCCCCGGGGCGAAGGCGGGGACCTTGCCGGTCACCCGGTCGTCGAAGCGGGAGCCGAGGGCGATGAGAAGGTCGGAGCGCTGCATGGCCGTCACGGCCGTGTAATTGCCGTGCATGCCGGGCATGCCGAGCGCCAGCGGATGGTCGTCGGGGAAGGCGCCCCGGGCCATCAGCGTGGTGACGACATGGATGCCGGTGAGCTCGGCCAAGCGGCGGAGCGCCTCGGCCGCCCGGGCCTTGAGGATGCCGCCGCCGGCGTAGATCACCGGCCGCTCGGCGGCCAGGATCAGCCGGGCCGCCTCCCGGGCCAGGCCGGGGTCGGGCGGCTGCGGGGCCCGGAAGCCGGGGAGGTCGACGCCGTCGGGCCAGTACCACTCCATCGTCTGGTTGGCGATGTCCTTGGGGATGTCGACGAGGACGGGGCCGGGGCGGCCGGTCGTCGCCACGTAGAACGCCTCCCGGATGACTGCCGGAATGTCGGCCGCACTCTGGATGAGCCAGTTGTGCTTGGTCACTGGCATGGTGATGCCGGTGGTGTCGCACTCCTGGAAAGCGTCGGTGCCGATGGCCGACAGCGGGACCTGGCCGGTGACCACCACGAGGGGGATCGAGTCGAGCATGGCGTCGCACAGCGGCGTCACGATGTTGGTGGCCGCCGGGCCGCTCGTCACCATGGCCACGCCGGGCCGCCCGGTGGCGTGGGCGTAGCCCTCGGCCCTGTGCCCGGCCCCCTGCTCGTGACGGACCAGGATGTGGCGGATGGTCGACTCGAGGAGCGGGTCGTAGACGGGCAGGATGGCCCCGCCGGGGAGGCCGAACATGACCTCCGTCCCTTCCATCTCCAGGCTCCTGATGAGCGCCTGGGCGCCGGTCATCTGCATGGTCCTGATCCCTTCGTTGGGCCGGTTCGGTTTTTGAGCAATGGATCCGGGGGTACGGGGGCGTCCCCCGGACATGAAAAACCCCCCGCTGAGGGCGGAGGGTCGGAAGAGCGCATGCGAGGCGGCGGGCGCCTCGGATGCGCTACGGAACTACGAGAATGAGGCCGGTGCGGAACACGGCCCTCAGTCTACGCCGAGGGCCGTGCGTTTCCGCAAGCCGCTAGAGGCAGGACGGGCTCTCGGGGCGCGATTTGAGCCAATCGACCATGTGATCGGCGCCGATCCGGCCGTTGGTCGTCAGCATGAAGGTGTGGCCGGCGTCCTTCACGATGTCGACGGTGACCGACGGCGAGGAGCGGAACTCGTCCTTGTGCATGTCGGCGTACTGCGGCTCGAACAGGCGGTCGCCGTCGGCGAACTGGAGGAACACCGGCACCTTGATGTTGCCGACGACGAAGCGGGACGGCTGCATCCCGATGGTCAGGATCTCCCCGCTCGGGGTGTTGACGGCGGCCCGGGTGTCGGCCTCCACGACGCTGGGGTCGGCGTCGGCGTTGTAGAACATCTCCGCCCGGTGCTGCGGGGTGCCGAGGAAGTACTCGTAGTCGGACTGCAGGGCCCGGGGGTTGTCGCCGGTGAAGAAGTCCTGCCCGATCTGGTTGGACGGGCGGTGGTGCCAGCCGAGGGCCATGATGGCGTCGACCCCGCCGTACATGCCGGCCTCGTACTCCGTCTCGCCGGCGCCGGCCGAGTGCCCGCCGAGGACGACGTGGGGAAAGCCCATGCCCCGGATCTGGTCGACGATCTGGTGGGCCATGTCGCCGTAGGCCTCGAACGTCACGTCGTAGCCGTTGGGCAGCTTGGATTCACCGTAGCCGAGGCGGTCGATGGCGAAGACGGCGTAGCCGGCGTTGGCCAGCTTCTGGGCCACCGAGTAGCCCGGGAAGTCCCAGGCCTCTTTGGTGTACGACAGGCCGTGCATCAGCAGGATCGCCGTCGGCGACGTGCAGAACGTGTCGTAGCGGTACCCGACGATCTGGCGGCTGGCGCCGTTCTCGGCCGGATTCTTCACGGTGAACTCGACCCGCTGCTTGAGGAGCCCGACGCCCCTCGTCGCCGCCGGAGCCTCCCCTTGGAAGGCAAAGCCGGCGACCGTGGTGACCATGCAGAGCGCGACGTAGAGCAACCGGCGCATGGTTCCCCCTCCCCTAGAACCAAAACGGTTACTCCATGGTAGGTGGAGCGGTCACGGCTTGTCGTGGCAGGTGCCCGAGCCGGAATCGGTGAAGGTCTGGCCGGCGACGGGGATGAAGTTCCAGTCGTAGCCGCCGGGCCGGAGCGTCAGCTTCAGCACGCCGTTGGGGGCGGCCCGCACCTGGCTGTTGGGCTGGGGCGTGCCGAACGTGTAGGCCCCGGCGCCGCCCGTCCCCACGGTGATCTCCCGGATCCCGAAGTTCGGGTCGGCGGTGCCGTCGGGTCGCTGCGGGGCGAAGCGCTCGTAGACGTGCTCGTGTCCGTCGATGACGAGCTCGGCGCCGTTGTCGTAGAGGGCGTTCCACAGCGGGCCGACCTCGAGGTCGTTGCCGTGGCTCGTGCCGGAGTTGAAGCGGGGATGGTGCCAGATGGCCACGGTGCACTGCGCCGAACTGGCGGCGAGGTCGGCCCGCAGCCAGCGCTCCTGCGGGCTGCCTGCCTGGCAGCCGCCGACCGAGGAGCAGTTGCTGTTGAGGACGACGACGTGCCACGGGCCGAGGTTGTAGCTGTACCACCCCTGCCCGGGCGTTCCGGCCACCGGGCCGAAGTAGTTGAAGTACCCGGTGGCGTTGGCGGTGTTGTACTCGTGGTTGCCCGGCGCCGGCCGCGTGCGGTCCTTCTGGCTGCCCCACGTCGGCCCGTAGCAGTTGGCGAACTCGCTGGCGCTGCCGCTGTTGTAGGCGTTGTCGCCGGCGGTGAACACGGCGGTCAGCGGATTCCGGGGAATGGCTTCGAGCAGCTTGGCCGTCGCTTCGGCTTTCGACGTGGCGGGGTTGCCATTACAGGCGGCGATGTCGCCGGCGCCGACGAGGGTGGCGACCGGCCCGGCCGGCGGACCGGTGGTGCTCGGGGTGCCCGGTCCCGGTGCCGGCGTGCCCGGGGCGCCCGGTGGGGCGTTGTCGGCCGGGCCGATGATCGCCTCGGGCGATCCGGGCCGGGCCAGCATGCCCCGCACCGGAGCGTTGAGCCGGGTGCCGCCCATCGACCCGAAGAATCGGGCGTCGCCGAAGGCGAAGATGCCGCCGTCAGAGGCCACCATGTAGTAACCCTTGCCCGACGGGGTGGCGGCTGACCCGAGGACCGGGCCGTTGAGCTTCGTCTGGGA
>JAICYE010000327.1 GCA_025934385.1 Acidimicrobiia bacterium
CGGTGCCCGAGGGGCGGACCAACACCCGGCCCCCGGCGCCGAGCTCGGCCTCCACGGCCGAGACCTCGGCCCAGAAGAGGGCGGCGTCGGGCAGCCCCGCCCGGTCGGCCACCCGGACGTTGCACAGCACCTGCGGCAGCTTCACCACCACCGATGCCAGCTCCGACAGCGGCCGGCCTGACCGGGAGAGGACGTCGAGCAGGACCAGCCCCGACAACAGCCCGTCCCCCGTCGTGGCCAGGTCGCCGAAGATCACGTGGCCCGACTGCTCGCCGCCCAGGCTGAAGCCACCGGCCTCCATGGCCTCGAGGACGGACCGGTCGCCGACCGGCGTCGTCTCGACCCGGATGCCCGCCGCCGCCATGGCCCGGTGGAAGCCGAGGTTGGCCATCACCGTGGCCACCACCGTGTCGTGGCGGAGCCGGCCCCGGGCCCGCAGGTCCAGCGCGGCGATGGCCAGGACGTGGTCGCCGTCGACGAGGCCGCCCCGCTCGTCGACCGCCACCAGGCGGTCGGCGTCGCCGTCGAAGGCCAGGCCGGCGGCCGCCCCCGTCGCCACCACTTCGGCCTGCAGCGCCGCCGGGTGGGTCGAGCCGCAGCCGGCGTTGATGTTGGTGCCGGAGGGAGCGGCCCCGATGTCGAGGCTCTCGACCTTGGCGCCGAGCCGGCCGAGCACCCGGGGGGCGGCGGCGGTGGCGGCGCCGTTGCCGCAGTCGACCACGACCCGGAGGCCGTCGAGCCGCCGGCCCTCGAGGGTGGTCAGCAGGTGCGTCTCGTACTCCCCGAGCGCGTTCCCATCGGCCTCGGCCCGTCCGACGGCGGCGCCTTCCACCCGGGTCGATTCCGCCCGGCCGGCCAGGAGCGCGTCGAGCTCCGCCTCGACCCGGGCCTCCGTCTCGTCGGTCAGCTTGCGGCCGCCCCGGGCGAAGAACTTGATCCCGTTGTCGGGGTAGGGGTTGTGGCTGGCCGACAGCACCGCCGCCGGGCAGTCGCGGCTCTGGCTCAGGTAGGCCGCCCCCGGCGTCGGCATCACGCCGGCCAGCACGACGTCGGCGCCCTCGGCGGCGAGCCCGGCGGCCAGCGCCGCTTCGAGCATGGGGCCCGAGCGGCGCGTGTCGCGCGCCAGCACGAACGGCCGGTCGGAGCCGAGGACGCGGGCCGCCGCCCGCCCGAGGGCCAGCGCCAGCTCCGGCGTCAGCTCGACGTTGGCCAGACCCCGGACCCCGTCGGTGCCGAAGCGCAGCGACAACGGCTAACGCTTGGAGTACTGCGGCGCCTTGCGGGCCTTCTTGAGCCCGTACTTCTTGCGCTCGGTGGCCCGGGCGTCCCGGGTGAGGAGGCCCGCCTTCTTGACCTGGGGCCGCAGGTCGGGGTCGAGCGTCACGAGCGCCCGGGCGATACCGAGCCGCATGGCGCCCGCCTGCCCGCTCACGCCGCCGCCCGTCAGTGTGCAGTCGACGTCGTAGACCTCGGCCGTCTGGGTGAGGCGCAGTGGTTCGGTCACGATCATCCGGTGCGTGGCGTTGGGGAAGAAGTTCTCGAACGGCCGCTTGTTGCAGAGGATCACCCCGGTACCGGGGCGGAGCCGCACCCGGGCCACCGCTTCCTTGCGCCGTCCGGTGGTCTGGATGAGGGGCTTCGGCACTTCGCTGAACTCCTTCGACGATCGGTCTGGTCGCGCCCGCTACGCCGTGCGCGCCTTGCGGGCGTAGGCCGGCACCAGCGGCTCCGGCTTCTGGGCGGCGTGGGGATGCGTGGGACCGGGGTGGATCTTGAGCTTCTTCAGCATCTGCCGGCCGAGCGGACCCTTGGGCAGCATGCCCTTCACCGCCAGGCGCAGCACGCGCTCGGGGTTGCGGGCCATCAGGCTGGCCAGCGGCTCGGACCGGAACCCGCCGGGATACTGCGAGTGGCGGTAGTAGCGCTTGTCGGCGCCCTTCTTGGGATCAACGGCGATCTTGGCGGCGTTGACCACGACGACGAAGTCGCCCGTGTCGACATGGGGGGCGTAGATGGGCTTGTGTTTGCCCCGCAGGAGGCGGGCGATCTCGCTGGCCAGGCGGCCGAGAACCATGCCCTCGGCGTCGACGAGGTGCCAGGCGCGAGTGATGTCTGATTGTTTGGGAGAGAAGGTCCTCACCCGGGTTTTCCTTTCATCGGGCGCGGCGACCCAAGAACGCTACCGGCAAGCCGATTCGGGATTCCTTTTCGAACCGAGTTCGAGGGACCCTACAGGCACGAAAAGGAATCCCGATAAGGCTAGCAGTGGGAGACGCAGGTACGACAACCAGCGGTGATGAATCACAGAGTGTGAGCATCGTCCCGCCCCCGGACAGCGCCGGGCCCGGCCCGGCCCGGGCGGCTTCGGCCGCGGCCGCCCTCGAGGTCCTGACCGACCGTTCACTCGAGGCGATCGTCGAGATGGTGCTCACGGTGCGGGGCGAGGCCTACGAGGCCCACTCGGCGGACGGGTCGGTCCGCTTCCTCCGCCACCGGGACGGCGCCGGCTGGCGCTACGAGGTCGTCGACGTCGCCGGCCGCAATCCGCTCGCCGATCAGAGCTGCGACCGCTTCGCCGGCGCCGCGGCCGAGGCCGAGGCCCGCTGGCCCGCCCGGTCGGCCAACGCCTACCCCCACGGCTACGAGCAGGTGGTGCAATTCTTCGAGGCGCCGATGGCGCCCGACCTCTGCGTCGTCCACACCGCCGCCCACAACTACGAGGGCCAGGGCGGGCACCGGGGTGAGCACGGCTCGCTCGACGTCGTCCAGGCCCGGGCGCCGTTCGTGATGGCCGGCCGGGGCGTGCGGGCCGACGGCCTGGTCGACCGGTCGTGCCGGCTGGTCGACGTGGCCCCGACGCTGGCCCGGCTCCTGGGCCTGCCCCACCGGCCGGGGCGGGGGCTCAACGGCCTCCACCGGGCCGACGCCTACCTCGCCCGCCAGGACGGCGACGCGCTGGCCGACCTCCTCGTCGACGGCGAGCAGCCCCGCCACGTCGTCGGCTTCCTGCTCGACGGGTGCAACCCCAACACGCTCTACCGGCTGGCGGCGTCGGGCCGGGCCCCCAACGTCGCCCGGCTCATGGCGATGGGGACGGCCTTCCGCCACGGCGCCATGGCCGGCATGCCGACGGTGACCCTGGCCAACCACACGTCGCTCGTCACCGGCGCCCTGCCGGGCCACCACCGCATCCTCCACAACGCCTGGTGGGACCGGCTCTCGGGCGAGGTCGTGACCACCAACTCGCCGGCCGCCTGGCCGACGGCCATGACCCGGCTGGCACCGGGCATCGAGACGATCTTCGAGGCCATCCGGGCCGCCGAGCCGGCCGCCTTCACCGCCGCCGTCAACGAGCCGGCCGACCGGGGGGCGACGTTCTCCACCTTCGACTTCTTCCGCCGGCGCGACATCCCGCCGTTCCCGGTGCCGGAGGAGCTGCCCCACGTGACCATGCGGTTCGCCGGCGACCTCGGCGACTACCGCTTCAACACGATGATCGACCACATGGCCATGGAGCAGGCCGTCGGCCTGTGGGCCGGGCGCTACCGCGGCGTCGACTACCCGGTCCCCCGGTTCTGCTGGGTGAGCTTCCAGCTGACCGACTGCGGGATGCACGCCGGCGGGCCCCGCTCGGAGATCGCCGCGGCGGCCATCGCCGACACCGACGGGCGGGTCGGCGAGATCCTCGACGCCGTCGACCGGGCCGGCGCGACGGCCGACACGGCCTTCGTGCTCGTCGCCGATCACGGCATGGAGGAGACGAAC
>JAICYE010000598.1 GCA_025934385.1 Acidimicrobiia bacterium
CCAGCCAGGCGTAGACCAGGGCGGCGGTGAGGATGGTCCAGGCCGCCCGCGGGTACGGGACGCCCTCGCGGCCCTCGAAGGCCACCACGACGGCCATCGACGAGGCGATCGCCAGGCGCACCCACGAGACGGTCCGCTCGGCAGCCACCCGGCTGTCCCGCACCACGAAGCGGTGGCGAAGCGTCCCGAGCACGAGTTCTCCCTGCCTCCCCTTCTAGTGTAAATCCGATGCGTAGCCCGTCGCCTGGGGCCCGACTGGCGCTGACCGGCCTGCTGGTCGCCCTGGCCGCCTGCTCGGCGGGCGGGTCGGGCTCCGGGGCCGCCGGCCGGCTGAGCCTTGGGCACACCGGCAACTTCCGTTGACGGATCGGGCGGACCCGCCGGCCGACACCGTCCTGGCCGTCGACATCGGCGGCACGAAGCTGGCCGCCGGCCTCGTCGACACCGCCGCCGGCCGGATCCTGGCCCGGGCGGCGGCACCGACGCCCCGTACCGACGACGGCGAGCTCGTGTTCGCCGCCGTGGTCGGTCTGTTCGAGCGGCTCGGCCCCCACCGGGCGTCGGCCGGGCTGTGCGGCGTCGGCTCCGGCGGGCCGATGAGCGCCGGCGGCGAGACGCTCACGCCCGTCCACATCCCGGCCTGGCGGGCGTTCCCGCTACGGCGCCGGCTGGAGGAGGTCACCGGTCTGCCGGTCTTCGTCGACAACGACGCCAAGGCGGTGGCCCTCGGTGAGGGGTGGGTGGGGGCCGCCGTCGGGGTAGATGCGTACATCGGAATGGTCGTCTCGACGGGGATTGGCGGAGGGATCGTGCTCGACGGGCGGCTGCTCGACGGGCGGGCCGGCAACGCCGGCCACATCGGCCACGTCGTCGTCGAACCCGACGGCCGGCCATGCTTCTGCGGCGGACGGGGATGCCTGGAGGGCGAGGCGTCGGGCCGGGCCATCGAGGCCGTGACCGGGCGGCCGGCGGCCGAGGCGGGGCCCGACGTCGTCCGCCGGACGGGCACGCTGGTCGGCCGGGCCGTGGCCTCGGTGGCCAACCTCCTCGACCTCGGCCTGGCGGTCGTGGCCGGGTCGGTGGCCCTCGGGTTCGGCGAGCCCTTCTTCGCCGCCGCCCAGGCGGAGATCGAGGCCCGGGCCCGGCTCGACTTCTCCCGGGGCGCCCGGATCCGGCCGGCCGGCCTCGGCGCCGACGCCCCGCTGGTCGGCGCGGCCGCCGTCGCCCTCCACGGCGCCGGCCGAATCCCCTGTTGCCCATGAGCACCACGTGGCCCGCCGTTCAGCTCGGCGACGGCAAAGCTCACCGAACGCGGCCGCTGATCCCACTGCCAGCCGCCGGAATTGCCTACGATGCCGCCAGGGTCTGCCGGGGTGACAAGGAGAGGCGGATGCGGCCAGCGGAGACCGGAGGCGCTGTCGCCGCGGAACCGCGCCCGTGACGAGCCCGGCACTGCCCGTCACGCCCGACACGGGCGTCGAGACCGGGGTCGCGCTCGAGGCCCCGCTGGCCGCCGGCGGCGGCCAGCGTCCGGCGCGGCCCTGGGCGGTGGTGGCGGTCGGCCTGGTCGTCGCCGCCGGCGTGGTGGCCCGGTTCGTGGCCCACTCCCACCTCTGGCTCGACGAGGCGCTCGGCGTGAACATCGCCG
>JAICYE010000136.1 GCA_025934385.1 Acidimicrobiia bacterium
CTACCTCGACCCGACGGCGAACTGACCTAGCGGGCTTCGGCCCGGTATCCGGCGGCCCGCAGGGCGCCCAGCACCTCGTCGTGGTGGTCGGGATCGGGCGTCTCGGTGGTCATGTGCACCTCGACCTCGCCGACCGCCAGGTGGACGCCGCTGCGGTGGTGCTCGATGTCGACGACGTTGAGGCCGAGCCCGGCCAGGACCCCGGTCAGGCGGTGGAGCTCACCGGGCCGGTCGCCGAGCGTGACCCGAAGCAGCAGGTACCGGCCGGCCGCGGTCAGGCCGTGGCGGATGACCCGGATCAGCAGCGTCGGGTCGATGTTGCCGCCGGACAGCACGAGGCAGGCGGCGTCGCCGTCCGCCGCCGGCAGCTTTCCGGCCAACGCCGCCGCCAGCGGGGCGGCGCCGGCCGGCTCGACCACGGCCTTGGTCCGCTCGAGGAGCAGCAGCAGCGCCCGGGAGAGGTCCTCCTCCGAGACGGTGACGACCTCGTCGACCAGGGCCTCCACGTGGGCCAGCGTGAGGTCCGACACCCGCTTGACGGCGATGCCGTCGGCCATGGTGTCGATCCGGTCCAGCGTCACCGTCCGCCCGGCGGCCAGCGAGGCCGCCATCGACGCCGCCCCTTCTGCCTCGACGCCGATGACCCTGATCCCGGGACGGCGGGCCCGGAGCGCCGCCGCCACCCCGCTGATCAGTCCGCCGCCGCCGACGGACACGACCACCAGACCGGCCTGGGGGGCCTGCTCCGCCAGCTCCAGCCCCACCGTGCCCTGGCCGGCGATCACCAGCCGGTCGTCGAACGGCGACACGAACGTGGCCCCGCACCGCTCGGCGTGGGCCAGGGCATCGGCCAGGCAGTCGTCGAACACGACGCCGCCGAGTACCACCTCGGCGCCGTAGCCCCGGGTGGCCGCCACCTTGGGGAAGGGGGCGGTGGCCGGCATGAAGATGGTGGCCGGCACGCCGAGCAGCGAGGCCGCCAGCGCGACGCCCTGGGCGTGGTTGCCGGCGCTGGCCGCCACCACCCCGGCCGCCCGCTCGGCCGGGTCGAGCCGGGCGATGCGGTGGTATGCGCCCCGGATCTTGAACGAACCTGTCCGCTGGAGGTACTCGGCCTTGAGGAGGATGGGCCGCCCGGCCAGCACCGAGAGGTGCTCCGAGCGCTCGACCGGCGTGCGGCGGACGACCGGGGCGAGGAGACGCCGGGCCGCCTCGATGTCGTCGAGGGTGACGAGCGCAGGCGTCGACGCAGCCGGGTCAGCCAGGAGCGGGATCCTACCGTCGCACTGAAGCGCGTTCACCGGACACGGCCGGCGTGGGGCGAAGCCCCACGCGTTCCTTGGCGGCTCGCGCCGCCTCTGTCGGGGGGACACCCCCCATCCCCCGGGGGGAGGAGCCCGGCGGAGGCCGGGCGGGGGCAGCGGAGCCGCCCAGCTACACCGAGACGCCGTGGCCGATCAGACGGCCGACCAGGTTGGAGGCCACCCCGACGACGACGGCGATGATGACCATGCGCAACCCGGTGCGGACGGGGTTGCGGCCGGTCAACAGGCCGATGGCCGAACCGACGACGAACAGCGTGACCGCTGAGAGGAGGACGGCGGCCGTCAGCGCCGCCGTGCCCGCCCCGATCAGGAACGGGATCACCGGGATGAACGCGCCGACGGCGAACGACCCGAACGACGACACCGCCGCCACCCACGGCGACCCGAGCTCGCCGGGGGCGAGGCCGAGCTCCTCCCGGGTCAGCGTGTCGAGCGCGCTCTCCGGCCGGCGCATGATCCGGCGGGCCAGGGCCCGCGCCTCCTCGTCGGAGAGACCCTTGGCCTGGTAGATCAGGATGAGCTCCCCGAGCTCCTCCTCGGGGAAAGCGGCGAGCTCCTCCTTCTCGACGGCGATCTCCCGCTCGTAGAGCTCCCGCTGGGACTGCACCGACACCCACTCCCCGGCGGCCATCGAGAAGGCCCCGGCCAGCAGGCCGGCCAGCCCCGCCAGGAGCATGATGTTGCGGTTCGACGTGCCGCCGGCCACGCCCACGATCAGCAGCAGGTTGGACAGCAGCCCGTCGTTGACGCCGAAGACCCCGGCCCGCAACGCCCCGCCGGCCGCCGTCCGGTGGCGGCCCTCCGACCGGGCGATCTGCTCGCCCTTCCCCCCGCCGCCGAGGGCGGCCACCGCCCGCCCGTGGGCCATCTCCTCGGCCGACATCGTCTCAGGGGCCTCGGCGACGTCGCGGTACTTGGCGGCATCGGCCGCCTCCAGCCGGAGCACCAGTGGCAGGACGCTGTCGGCTCCGAACCGGCGGGCCAGGAGCCCGAGCACCCTCGTCCGCAACGTCGGCCGGAGGACGGGGAACGTGGTGACCCCTGCCTCCCTCAGGAGACGCTCCCAGTGCCGGGCGTGGCGCTCCTCGGCCTCGGCCAGCCGGCTCAGCACCTGCTGCCGGCGGCCCTCCGAGGCGTCGGCCAGCGCCCGGTAGAGGGCGGCGGCGTCGAGCTCGTCCTCCCGCATCTGCTCGAACAGCGCCAGCCGATCGGCCGTGGGCTTCACCGCCATACCAGGAAATGTACCCGGCGCTCCCCGAAGCCCTTCCGGGCGACTCAGTACCCGACGTTCCGAAGGCAGAGGCCGTGCGGCGGGGCGACGCGGCCGGCGGCGGCCCGGTCCTTCGCCCGCAGCATGCCCATCACCTCGCCGGCCCGGCGGGCGCCCGTCCCGATGTCGACCAGCGTCCCCACCATCGACCGCACCATCTGCCAGCAGAAGGCGGTGGCCCGCACCTCGTACCAGTAGATGCCGTCGCCGGCGTCGCGCCAGCGCGACTCCTCCACCCGCCGGACGGTCGTCGACCCGGGCGGGCCGCCTCGGCAGAAGGCGGCGAAGTCGTGCTGGCCCACGAACGGATCGGCTCCGAGCTGCATCGCCACCAGCTCCAGCCGGCCGGGCACCCACCAGGCGTAGCGGGCCAGGAACGGGTCAGGGGCGGGCCGGTTCACGATCGTGTACCGGTAGGCCCGCCACCGGGCCGAGTGGCGGGCGTCGAAGGCGCCCGGAACGATCTCGCACGACCGGACGACGATCTCGGGCGCCAGCATCCCGTTGAGCGCCTTCTGCAGCCGCCAGGGATCGACGCCGGGGTCGCAGGGCAGGCTCACCACCTGTCCCCAGGCGTGGACGCCGGCGTCGGTCCGCCCGGCGCAGCTCATCTCCGGCTCGTGGCGGAGGACCTTCTCCAGCGCCCGGCCGAGGACTCCGGCCACCGTGCGGACGTCGGGCTGGGCGGCGAAGCCGTGGAACCCGGTGCCGTCGTAGCCGACGACGAGCTTGAGCTTGGATTGGGGGGTGTTCCCTGCCTCCCCCGGACCAGCGCTCGCGTCGAAGAGGGTCAGACCAGTTCGATCCTCGCCATGGGGGCGTTGTCACCCGGGCGGGGGCCGAGCTTCAGGATGCGGAGGTATCCGCCGTTGCGCTCGGCGTAGCGGGGGGCGATGTCGGCGAAGAGCTTGGCGGCGATATCGCGGTCGCCGATGACCGACATCACCTGCCGCTTCTCGTGCAGCCCACCCTTCTTGGCCTTGGTGATCAGGCGCTCGGCGGTCGGCCGCAGCATCTTCGCCCGGGCCAGCGTGGTCACCATGCCCTCGGAGGCGAAGAGGTGGGCGGCCATGTTGGCCATCATCAGCCGCTGGTGGGCGGGGCTCCCCCCGAGACGGGGACCCTTCTTCGGGGCCGGCATCGCTACTCCTTCACCCGCAGGGACAGGCCGCGCTCATCGAGCTTCTGGACGACCTCTTCCAGCGACTTCTGACCGAAGTTGGTGATGGCCAGCAGGTCGTCCTCCGTGCGCTCCACGAGCTGGCCGATGGTGTCGATCTGGGCCCGCTTGAGGCAGTTCCGGGGCCGTTCCGACAGGTCGAGCTCCTCGATCGGCAGGTCGAGGTCGAGACTGGTCGACCCGCCGACGGCGGTGTCGCCGAGCTCCAGGCCCCGGGGCACCGACGACAGCTCGGCCAGCAGCCCGACGAGGTTCCGCAGCGTCTCGCCGGCCGAGGCCAGCGCCTCCTTGGGCGAGATGGAACCGTCGGTCTCGATGTCGAGCGTGAGCCGGTCGTAGTTGGTGGCCTGCTCGACCCGGGTCGGCTCGACGCCGAAGGCCACCCGCCGGACGGGCGAGAAGATCGAGTCCACCGGAATCACGCCGATGGTCGAGGAGCGCTTGGCCCGGTCGACCGCCAGGTAGCCCCGGCCCTGCTCGACGGTGATGTCGAGCGCCAAGCGACCCTTGCCGTTGACGGTGGCGATGTGCAGGTCCGGGTTGAGGATCTCGACGTCGGCGGTGGTCTGGATGTCGGCGGCGGTGACGTCGGCCGGGCCCCGCTTGTCGAGCCGGAGGATGACCGGCTCGGGCGACTCGGAGCGGAGCACCAGGTCCTTCAGGTTGAGGATGATGTCGGTGACGTCTTCCTTCACGCCCGGCACCACGTCGAACTCGTGGAGGGCGTCGTCGAAGCGGACGGAGGTGACGGCCGTCCCCGGAATGGACGACAGCAGGGTGCGGCGGAGACTGTTACCGAGCGTGTGCCCGAACCCCGGTTCGAGCGGTGAAATCGTGAAGCGCTGCCGGTTGCCCTCGGCCTCGCCGAGCGGCTCCACGGTCGGGCGCTGGATCATCAGCATGTGAGGCGACTCCCGCGGTCTTCCTGCGCTACTTCGAGTAGAGCTCGACGATCAGCTGCTCCCGGACGGGGACGTCGATGTGCTCCCGCAACGGCAGCTCCCGGACGGTGACCTTGGTCCGGCTTCCGCCATCGACTTCCAGCCAGGCCGGAACCGTCCGGTCGAGCGTGTCGAGGTTGTGCTGAATGACGATCATGTTCTGCGCCTTGGGCCGCAGCTCCACGACGTCGCCCTTGCGCACGTGGTAGGAGGGGATGGTCACCCTCTTGCCGTTGACCGATACGTGGCCGTGGCGGACGAGCTGGCGGGCCTGGTTGCGGCTGGAGCCCCAGCCGGCCCGGAAGGCGACGTTGTCCAGGCGCTGCTCCAGCATGCGCAGGAGGTTCTCGCCGGTGATGCCGTCCTGGCGGTTGGCCTCCTTGTACATGTTGCGGAACTGCTTCTCCAGCACCCCGTAGATGCGGCGCGCCTTCTGCTTCTCGCGGAGCTGGAGCATGTACTCGGACTCCCGGATGCGGCCGCGGCCGTGCATCCCGGGTGGGTAGGGCCGGCGCTCGATCGGGCACTTCATCGAGTCGCACTTCGGGCCCTTGAGGAACAGCTTCATCTTCTCCCGCCGGCACAGGCGGCAGACAGGACCGGTGTAACGCGCCATCAGACCCTCCGACGCTTCGGCGGCCGGCAGCCGTTGTGGGGGATGGGCGTGAGGTCCTTGATGCCGGAGACCTCGATGCCCGTCTGCTGGAGCGACCGGATGGCGGTCTCCCGACCCGATCCGGGCCCCTTCACGAGCACGTCCACCTTGCGCACGCCATGCTCCATGGCTCGGCGGGCGCAGGCCTCGGCCGCCAGCTGGGCCGCGAAGGGCGTGGACTTGCGGGAGCCCTTGAAGCCGACGTTGCCGGCGGACGCCCAGGCCAGGACGTTGCCCTCCATGTCGCTGATGGAGATGATCGTGTTGTTGAACGAGCTCTTGATGTGGGCCACCCCGTAGGTGACGTTCTTCCGCTCGCGCTTCTTGGGACGCCTGCCCCCCGGCTTCGGCTTCGGCACTTAGAAGATCCTCTCAGTGGCAGTAGGGCCGGCGGCCGCCGAAGCCGCCGCGGGCGGCCCCATCCGGCTGCCGGCAGAAGGAGAACGGCGGAGGCCGGCCGGCCCCGCCGGATGACCGGAGCACGAAAAACTCGCCGGAACGGAGCGAGCGCAGCGAGCGAGTGACGGCGAAATCACTTGCGGACCTTCTTCTTCCCGGCGACGGTCTTCTTCGGGCCCTTGCGGGTGCGGGCGTTGGTGTGGGTGCGCTGACCGCGCACCGGCAGCCCGCGGCGGTGGCGGATGCCCTGGTAGCAGCCGATCTCGATCTTGCGCTTGATGTCCTGGGCGACGTCCCGGCGCAGGTCGCCCTCCACGCGGAGGTTGGTGTCGACCCACGTGCGGACGCGGTTGACCTCTTCGTCCGTGAGGTCCCTCACCCGGGTGTTCGGGTCGATGCCCGCCTCGGCCAGGATCTTCTGGGCCGTCGACTTGCCGATGCCGAAGACGTAGGTGAGCGAGATCTCCACCCGCTTCTCGCGGGGGATGTCCACACCGGCGATCCGTGCCATGCCTCTCCTCTCAGCCCTGGCGCTGCTTGTGCCGGGGGTTCTCGCAGATGACCATCACGCGACCGTGACGCC
>JAICYE010000463.1 GCA_025934385.1 Acidimicrobiia bacterium
GCCGCCGCGCCGTCGCCGGCCCCGGGAGCCCCGACGGCGTGTTCGGCGGACGAGAGCGAGAGCGCGCCCCCGGCCGCCCCGAGCCCGTCGCGGCCCACGCGGGACCCGCAGCCGCCGACGAGGACCGCTACCGCCAGCGGCCCCACGACGCGCCGCCATTCCAGCCGCATCAACACCCCCGCGTTCTGAATGAACGTTCGGCCAGCGAAGGATTGTAGCGGCGTCTCCTGAGCCGGGGAAGCGGGGAAGGCCGTGCGGCGCCGCGCCTGTTACGGGAGGATCGTAAAAAGCGCCGGCTCCGGCGCTCCTGGGGAACGACGCATGTCCGTGAGGAACGCCGGTCAGGCGGGCCGCTCGCCGAGGGCCGGTGTTCCTGAGGAGCCGTCGTCCGCGGGTCGGTCACCAAATTTGCACTCCGGCGACGGCGCCGCCGGCGGCGACGGCGGCCAGGAAGGGAGCGGCAGAGCCGGCCTTGACCAGGAGCGCCCGGCCGTCGCGTCCGACGGCGACGTGGTCCCCGCCGGCGCAGGCCCACCACCGGCCCGGCGTCCAGCCGCCGCCCAGGGCGTCGCCGAGGACGGGCAGCAGGGCCGTGAGCAGCTCCCGCCACGTGCCGGTGAAATGCAGGATGATCTCCAGGTCGTCGGGACCGGCGACGCCCCGATGGGCGGCGACCCACCCGTCCTCCACGTCGAGGACGGTGACGACCCCGGGCAGCCCGTGGACGGCGTCGATGTCGCCCGGGGGTACGGGGGCATCCCCCGAAGAGAATGGTCTGCCGCTCACCGGCGGGTCCCCTTTGAGTGAACGTTCGGTCAGCGCCGACGGCGGCACGTTAACATGCCCCGCCATGAGCGCAGACATCACGCAGACGCCCGTCCCCACGTTGAGCGAGGAGGCCTGGACCCTCCTCCACGACCTCCGGCTCCGGGGGTTCCGTGCCGCCCGGGGCGGCCCGGTCGAAGACGAGCTCACCGGCGCCGGGCTCGCCGTCGCCCGGGGCGCCAACCTCGGCCTCGCCCCGGCCGGCCGGGAGGCCCATGCCGCCTGGGCCCGCCTCGCCCCCGGATCGGAGGAGGAGGCGCTGGCCAAGGCGACCTACGAGCGCTTCCTGGTCTTCAACGTCGAGTTCCTGCGGGTCTGCACCGACTGGCAGCTGAAGCCCGGCAACCAGCCCAACGACCACTCCGACACGGCCTACGACTTCAAGATCCTCGAACGGCTCGACCGTCTCGACGAGCGGGCCGGGCCCCTGGTGGAGGCCCTCGGGAAGGTCGTCCCCCGCTTCGCCGGCTATCGGGCCCGCCTCACCGACGCCCTGGACAAGATCAGCGACGACCGGGCCTGGCTGGCCTCGCCCCGCTGCGACTCGTACCACACCGTCTGGATGCAGCTCCACGAGGACCTGCTGTCGGCGGTGGGGGTCAACCGGGCCGACGAAGCCCAGCCGGAATAGCACGCCGCCCGATCTCTGATCCCGGCGAGCCTTGACGGTCCGGTTCGCCCCTGATTGAATGAAGAGTCAGTCACAGCGGCGAGCCCGGTCATCGTCGCGTCGATCGAGGGGGCGCTCGTGAGGGGTGAGCGGGAGGACCGGTGCCGGCGCCGGCGCTGGCCGGCAGGCGCCGGGCTGGCGCTCATGACACTGTCGGTCACCGGCATCGCCACCGGCTCCCGGGCCGCGGCGGCCGCCCCCGGAAGCCGCAGCCTGGTCGGCGTCGCCTCGGCGTCGGGGATGCGGGCCACCTACACCGTGCCCGACTACGTCGTGGTCTCGGAGTTCTTCGACGGCGGGGGGCCGGTGGCCCAGGCCAACGTCGACACCACCGGCAAGGCGACCGCCTTCGGATCGCTGCCCTACCCGGGGGAGAACGCCGTCACCGCCCCCGGCCTGCTGACGGTCGCCACCGGCGTCCCCGTCCCCGGCTACCCCTTCTACGCCCGGGCCGACTACCCGGTCACGCCGAATTCCGAGGTGAAGGACCCGAGCGGCGCCTATGACCTGAAGGCCGCCGCCGACCAGGGCAAGGCCGACGGTTCGGCCGCCTTCCTGCTCGGCGGCGCCGAGATCCCCGTCAGCCGGGCCAGCGCCCGGAGCACCGGCGTCCTCGACGGGGACGGGAAGCTCACGATGACGGCGGTGGGCGTGACAGAGGGGCTGTCGCTCGGCAAAGCCACGCTCGAGATCAGCTCGGTCACCTCGAAGTCGGTCACGACGTACGCGCCGGGGGCGGCGAAGCCGGTGACGAGGACCGATCTCGTCATCGAGGGGGCCAAGGTCGGGGACCAGCCGGTCACCATCGACCGCAACGGCGTGCACCCGAGCGGGCAGACCGTGCCCGTTCCCATCGGCACGGGATCCGATTCGGTCAACCAGGCCCTGTTCCAGGCCGGGATCACCGTGAAGACCATCGCCGGTGACGACGTCGAGGGCGGCGGCGCCGGCGACGTCCTCGAGATCACCTCCAAGCACACGATCCCGGTGGAGGGCCACCCCAAGGGCACGTTCATCTACCGCATCGGCGGCGCCAGTACCTTCATCCTCTTCGGCGCCGCCGCCCCGGGCCTCCCCGCCGTCGGCGGCCCGGTCGACACCCCGCCGGCCGGCA
>JAICYE010000566.1 GCA_025934385.1 Acidimicrobiia bacterium
GCCCGGTGCGGCGGCGCCGCCCCGGCACCCGCTACACCGACGTCTTCAGCCGGGCCCTGGTGGCGGCCGGCGAGCGCGACCCGTCGGTGGTGGTGCTGACGGCGGCGATGCCCGGCTCCACCGGCATCCTCCCGTTCCGGAGCCGGTTCCCCGACCGCTGCTTCGACGTCGGCATCGCCGAGCAGCACTGCGTGACGACCGCGGCCGGGCTGGCCATGGCCGGGCTGCGGCCGGTGGTGGCGGTGTACTCCACGTTTCTCAGCCGGGCCTTCGACCAGGTCAACCTCGACGTCGGCCTCCACGGCCTGCCCGTCGTGTTCTGCGTCGACCGGGCCGGCATCACCGGGCCGGACGGGCCGTCGCACCACGGTCTCCTCGACATGGCGCTGCTGGCCGGCGTGCCGGGCATGACGGTGTTCGCCCCGTCGTCGGCCGAGGAGCTCGAGGTGATGCTGGCCGAGGCGCTGTCGGCCTCCGGGCCCTGCGCCCTGCGGTGGCCCAACACCACCGCCCGTCCCGCCGGCGGCGCACCCGGCCCCGCGGGTTCGGGGGCGGTCCCTTGGCGGTCGGCCGGCGCCGGCCGGCAGGCCCGACGGATTGCCGTCGGCGACGACGTCTGCCTCCTGGCCGTGGGCCGCCTGGTGGCCGCCGCCGAGGACGCCGCCGACCGCCTGGCGCAGCACGACATCGCCGCAACGGTGTGGGACGTCCGCGTCGCCGCCCCGCTCGACGCGGGGATGCTGGCCGACGCCGCCCGCCATCCCGCCGTGGTGACCGCCGAGGACGGCGCCGCCGACGGAGGCATCGGCCAGCGCATCGTGGCCCGGCTGGCCGGGCCGGGCGGGCCGGCCGTGGCCGTGCTCGGCACGCCCCGCCAGTACCTGCCCCACGGTGACCCCGGCGCCCTGCTGGCCGCCCTCGGGCTCGATGGCGCCGGGATCGCCGACGCCGCCCGGCGCGTCGTCGAAGCGGCGCAGCCCGCCGCCGGCCGCCGCCGGGACCGGGCCCGGCTCCGGTGGTCGGCGGCGGCCCGGGCGGCCGCCCGCTGATCGAACGGGGCGAGATCGTGGCCGAGCCGGACCCGCTCCTGCGGCGGCCCGCTCTGCTGGCCGTGGCCATCGCCGGGCCGGTACTGGAGGTCATCGGCCTGTCCGTCGCCGGGCTGACCACCTCGGTCGGGCTGGCGCCGCAGGTGACCGCCCCGGCGCCGTTCGGCGTGTTCCACGACCTGCGCTGGCTGCTGGTCTTCCACCGGTCGTGGACCGGCTTCGCCGTCCTGGCGGTGGTGCTGCTCACGCTGCGGAGCGCCCTCACCGCCGCCCTGGTGATCCTGGCCTGGCCCGGCGGCGTCCCCCGCACGGCCACGCCCCGGCTGCTGGCCCGCACCGTCGCCTTCACCGCCGTCACCATGGTGCTGCTGGCGCCGTGGGCCGGGCTGCTGTTCGGCATGGCCGTGGTGCCGCTGTCGTGGCTGTTCTTCGCCGCCGTCCCGCCGGCCCTGGCCGTCGGCCTGTTCGTCCACCACGGTTCCGTCCGGGCCGGCTGGTGCCGCGGCGCTCCCCCGCTGCGGACCGTGGGGTGGCTGGCGCTGACCTTCGTGATGCTGACGGCGGCCGGCGGCGTGCTGTCGGCGGCGCCGCCGGCCGCCCGCCCCCTGGTGGCGGCGGCCGCCGGCCTGTTCGACGCCTGGGCCTGGCGCGGCATCGTGCACGGCGCCGCCCGCCGCACCGCCGCCACCCGGTGGGCGATGCCGGTGGCGCCGGTCGGCGTGGCGCTCGTCGTGGCCGTCGTGGCCGCCGGCGTCACCGTCTCGTTCTCGGTGAC
>JAICYE010000438.1 GCA_025934385.1 Acidimicrobiia bacterium
CGCCCGTCCGTTGCGCCGGCACAGGGGTCTGATCCCGCAGACACGCTCGCCTGGGGCCGGCGGCGGCTAGAACCGCCGGCGCCGGCGCCGGCGCCGGACCGGCCCTCGGCCGTGATGCAGCGATGAGTTCCCGGCTGTGCCATCGTCACAACCGCATGCGAATCATCATCAGCGAGTTCATCAGCCTCGACGGCGTCGTGCAGGCCCCGGGCGGCAAGGAGGAGGACACCGACGGCGGATTCCGCCACGGTGGCTGGTCGATGCCGTTCTTCGACCCCGAGGTGATGGGGGCGGCCATCGGTGAGGTCGCCAACGGCACCGACGCCATCCTTCAGGGCCGGCGCACGTGGCAGGTCATGGCCGGGGCCTGGCCGGACCGGGCCGGCGACCCATTCGCCGACTGGATGAACAGCGTGCCGAAGTACGTCGTGTCGGAGACGCTCGCCGAGGCGGACCTTACCTGGAAGCCGACCACGATCATCCGGGGCGCCGACCTCGTCAAGGAGATCTCGGCGCTGCGGGAACGGCCGGGCGGCTACGTGAGCGTCATGGGCAGCGCCACGCTGGCCCGGGCGCTGCTGGCCGCCGACCTCGTCGACGAGGTGATGCTGATGATCGAACCGATCGTCCTCGGCGGCGGCAAGCGGATGTTCCCCGACGACGGCGAGGCCCGCCGGTTCGAGCTGACGTCGGCCACGACGGCGGCCACCGGCGTGCAGATCTGCCGCTACCAGCGGGCCGGCTGACCCGCCGGAACTGCCGTCAGTGGAAGCGGGCCACGGCGAGCAGGCCGGCGATCAGGCAGTAGATCCCGAAGGGCGTCAGCGTGCGGGTGGTGAACCACCGCACGAGGAACCGCACCGCCAGGTAGGCGGAGACTCCGGCGCAGAGGCTGCCGACGAGTATCTGGGGACGGATGCCGTCGCCCAGCGGGCCGAGGAGGTCGGGGATCTTGTACAGCCCGGCGGCCAGGATGATCGGGGTGGCCAGCAGGAAGGAGAAGCGGGCGGCGTCGTCGTGGTCGAGTCCCCGGAACAGGCCGGCGACCATGGTGACGCCGGAACGGCTGATGCCGGCGAACAGCGCCAGGATCTGGGCGGCGCCGATGCCGGTGGCCTCCACCGGGCTCAGCCTGTCGAGCCGGCGCCCGTCCTCGATCTCGGCCTTGACCTGGGCCTCGGTCGGAGCCGGTGCACCGACCCCGGCGGCGACGAGCTCCCTGGCCGCCGACCGGCGCCGCAGCCGCTCGGCGGCCAGCAGGATCACCCCGTTGCAGGTGAGGAAGATCCCGGCAGCCAGCGGCTTGGCGAACAGCGTCCGCAGCGGGTGCTCGAAGACGAGCCCGGTGAGCCCGACCGGGATGGTGGCCGCCACCAGCAGCCAGCCGAGGCGGGCATCGGGCGAATCGATCCGCCGGGACCGGAGAGAGCGGAGCATGCCGCTCACGATGCGGATCCAGTCCCGGCGGTAGTAGACCAGCAGCGCCAGCGCCGTGGCAACGTGCAAGGCCACGAGAAAGCTGAGGAAAAACGACTCGTCGGCCGACTGGGCGCCGACCAGGTTGTGCCAGCCGAAGAAGGCGGGGACGAGCACGGAGTGCCCGAGGCTGGACACCGGGAACAGCTCGCTCACCCCCTGCAGCACGCCGATGACGATCGCCTGGAAGTAGCTCAGCACTGGGGGTTCCTCGGGGGGTCGGGGGAGGCGGGCTCGAAGCGCCGGCGGCGGAGCCGGCGCGCCTACCAGCATGCCGTGGCGACGGACGGGGAGTCCGTCGCTTCAGGGGGCGGTCAGGCGGCGGGACGCTTCCGGGCCAGAATGAGAAATCTGCGGCTCAGGCCCGGGATGCGGCAGGCGATGCCGTCGAGGATCCGGCGGCGCCGGTCGCCGGGGGCGAACCCCCGCACGATCTCGACGTCGAAGCCGTAGTCGTCGAGCACCTCCCGCATGCAGCGCAACGTGGCGCCGTGGAGCAGCGGAGGCATGTTGGCGCTGGTCGTCTCGCTGCGGTGGTGGCCCATCATGCCGGCCTGGCGGTAGCGGGAGACGGCCACGGCGTGGGGCTGGTAGCCGAACAGTAGCGAGAAGCGGTTGAAGTAGCTGGCGAGGTTGGGCATCGACAGCAGCAGCCAGCCGCCGTCCTCCAGCACCCGGGCCGACTCCGACAGCACGTTGTCATACAGGTTCAGGTAGGCCAGGAGGCCGAAGCAGGTGGCGACCCGGACCGAACGGGCCGGCAGGGGGAGCGGGTCGACGTTGAGGTCGAGCAGCAACGGCCGCACGCCGCGGGCCGCGGCGGCCTTCAGCCGCTCGGGATCGAGGTCGACGCCGATGAGCTCGTCGATGCCGAGGCGGGAACCGATGTGGGTGGCCAGGGCGCCCATCCCCGAGCCGAGGTCGAGGAGGCCGCCGCCCCGCCGGCCGTCGCGCTGGACGAGCCGGTCGAGCACCAGGTCGAGCTCCCGCATCGACCGGGCCTGGGCGCTGATCCCCTTGTCCGCCGCCGTGACACTGATCCCGCCCGGTGCCGGCGGCACCGTCTCGGGGAGGTCGTGCTGCTGGGGGGATTCGACGGCTTGGTGGATCATCGGGCCTCTTCTCCTGTGGGGGGTTGCGTCCCGCAGGATGCCGCCGAAGCTCTGAGCAACCGATGAAGGAATTCGCCCGGCGTTCAGACAGCCGTCACACAGGTTCGGACTCGTGCCCGGCCGGCGCCCGCCGCATCAGCCCCCGGTAGGCCTCGGGGGCCGAAATCTCGCCGCCCACGACCCGGCG
>JAICYE010000265.1 GCA_025934385.1 Acidimicrobiia bacterium
GAGCGCGTCGTCGTCGTCGGCCGCTCGGGCGCGCCGCCGATCGAGCTGCCCGACTCGGCGGTCGGCGACGAGCACCGGGCCATCGGCGAACGGGTGGCGGCGCTGGTGCCCGAGGGCGCCGTGCTGCAGTTCGGGCCGGGCACCATCGCCGAGGCCACCTGCGCCGCGCTGGGGCGGCCGGTGCGGGTGGCGTCCGGCCTGCTGAGCGACCAGGTCGTCGGCCTCGACCGGCGGGGCCTGCTCCTCGGTCAGCCACAGGCGGCCTACCTGGCCGGCACTGCCGTGCTCTACGAGTGGGCGGACGGGCGGCCGCTCCTCCATCCCTGCGACGTCACCCACGACCCCGGCCACCTCGCCTCGCTCGGCGGCCCGTTCGTGGCCGTCAACACCGCGCTGGAGATCGACGTCGACGGCCAGGTCAACGTGGAGGCGGCCGGCGGGTCCGCCATCGGCGGGGTCGGCGGTCATCCCGATTTCTGTTTCGCCGCCGCCCGGCTGCCCGGCGGCCTGAGCATCGTGGCCGTGACCACGACGTCGCGCGGGGGCCGGCCGACACTGGTCGAGCGCCTGTCGGGGCCGGTGAGCACGCCGGGTCACGACGTCGACGTCGTCGTGACGGAGCACGGCATCGCCGACGTGCGGGGGCTCAGCCGCCGGGAACGGCGGACGGCCATCGCCCGCCTGTGGTCCTCTTCGGAATAGACGAACCCCGTGCGGTCACTCCGACGGGCTGGTTGGCGATCGACACGCCGTCAAGGTGGAGCGACGACTCCCTCTCGAGGTCGTCGCCCGTCGCCCGCGTCGCCTTGGCCGTGGCCGTGCCGGACACGATCTCGAGGACACCGCCGATGTCGAGCATGTCGGCCTTCACGGTCGCCTCGCCCCGCAGGGCGCCCCGACGCTGAACCGCACCCCTTCGGCGGTCGCCCGTACGTCGAACGACGTGAAGCCGTCGGCGCCGGCCGTGGCCGGCACCAGGCAGGCCGGCGCCAGGCCCATCACGGCCATGACGCCGAAGGCGACGTGATTGTCGGAGGGGCGGTCGGGTGTCAGTGGGCGGCCCCGAGGTACCGGGCGAACACGTCCTCGTCGGCCAGCTCGGCCGGCTCGCCCCGGTAGGCGATCTGGCCCCGGTTCATGATGTAGACGTAGTCGGCCAGCCCCAGCGCCCGGGCCACGTACTGCTCGACGAGCAGCAGGCTCGCTCCCTCCCGGGTGAGCCGTTCGAGGAAGACGAAGATCTCGTCGACGATCTTCGGAGCGAGGCCCATCGACACCTCGTCGAGCAGCATGACCCGGGGGTTGGCCAGGTAGGCCCGGGCCAGCGCCAGCATCTGCTGCTCTCCGCCCGACAGCGTCCCGGCCGTCTGGCTCATCCGCTCGCCGAGGCGGGGAAAGGCATCCACGGCCCGGGCGGTCCCGTCCCTCCCGTCACCGGCCTGCAGGGCGAGGTTCTCCCGCACGGTGAGCGACGGGAAGATGCCCCGGCCCTCGGGCACATGGCAGATGCCGAGGCCGGCCAGCTGGTGGGGCCGGTGGCTGGTGACGTCGTGCCCGTCGAGCGTGCTGCGCCCGGCACTCGGCCGGAGCAGGCCGGAGGCCACCCGCAGCAGCGTCGTCTTGCCGGCGCCGTTGGCCCCGAGCAGGGCCACGACGGAGCCATCGGGTACGAGCAGGGTCACCCCCCGCAGGACGGTGGTCTCGCCGTAGCCGGCGACGATGCCGTCGAGGCTGAACATCAGCCCACCTCGGCGGCGACAGCCTCGGAGCCGAGGTAGGCGGCCCGGACCACCTCCGACGTCCGCACCTCGGGCGGCGTCCCCTCGAAAATCGGCAGCCCGAAGTCGATGACGTAGATGTAGTCGCAGACGTCCATGACCAGCGACATGTCGTGCTCCACCAGCAGGATGCCCGTCCCCCGGCGGGCGATGACCTCCCGGAGGATCCCGCCGAACCGCTTCGTCTCGTGGCCGTCGAGCCCCGACGACGGCTCGTCGAGCAGCAGTACCTTGAACTGCCCGGCGATGGCCCGGGCCAGCTCGACGAGGCGGCGCTGCCCGGTGGAGATGGCGCCGGCCCGCCGGCCGGCCAGCGCCTCGAGGCCGCACAGCTCGACCGCCTCGTCGACCGCCTCGCCGATGCGGGCCCGCTCGGCCCGGCTGGTGAGGAGGTGGCGCAGGGGGCGGGAGCCGGCCATGCCCGCCTCCCGCCCGAGGGCGACGTTGTCGGCCACGGTCAAGGAGTCGAACAGCTCCATCCGCTGGAATGTCCGGCCGAGACCCCGCTGGGCCCGGGCCGGCGGCGTGAGATGGCCGATGTCCTCCCCGAACAGCGTGACGGCCCCGCCGCTCGGCTTGTTCAGCCCGCACAGGGCGTTGAAGGTGGTCGTCTTCCCGGCGCCGTTGGGCCCGATCAGCGCCGTGAGCCGGCCGAGCGGCGCTTCCAGCGAGACGCCCTGCACGGCGTGGATGCCGCCGAATCGGACGGAGACGTTCTCGGCCCGCAGCGCCTCGTTGGCCGTCATGCCCCGCCTCCGGCGGTGCCGACCGCGGCCGCGGCGGCCGATCCTGCGCCGGCCAGCCGGTTGCGCTCGGCCACCGGCGAGTACCGGGCCCGCTCGGCGTGGCGTTCGGCCGAGCGGCAGAGCCAGGCCACGAACGGCAGCCCGCCGCCCTGGGCCAGGCTGGCGATGACGGCCAGCGCCCCGAAGATGACCGGCTGCCAGCTGGTGTAGGCCGGCTTGTCGACGTAGGACGGCACCACGGCCAGCACGAAGGCGGCGATCACGGCGGCGGAGAATTCCCCCGAGCCGGCCAGGGCCAGCACCGTCAGCCAGGTGAGCGAGGCGAAGGCCGAGAACCCGATCCCCGAGATCGCCCCGGAGCTCGAGGCGAACAGGCCGCCGGCGATCCCGGCAATGAAGGCCGACACGCAGAAGACCAGCACCCGGGTCATGCGGACGTTGGTGCCGTGCATGGCCAGCGCCGTCGGCGAGTCGGCCATGGCCTGGCACAGCCGGCCGAGCCGGGAGCGGTTGAGCCAGTACATGAGGAGGGCCACCGCCAGCACCACCAGCAGTGACACGTAGTAGAAGCCCTTGTCGGAGTGCAGCGCCAGGCCGAACACGTCGCCAGGGCGGGGGGCGGGGCGCGATCCCCGGCCGCCGAACATCAGCGCGGTGCCGAAGACCATCCGCTCGACCAGCAGCCCGAACCCGAACGTGGCCAGCGCCAGGAACAGGCCCGACAGCCGGATGGCGGGGATGGCGACGATGGCGCCGATCGGAACGGTGGCCACGCCGGCCAGCACCAGCGACACCAGCCAGGGCAGGCCGAGCCCGTGGGCGAAGTGGGAGAACGCCGCCGCCCCCATGGCGGCGAAGGCGGCGTGGCACAGGCTGACCTGACCGGAGGTCTGCACCAGCAGCCGCAACGACAGGAACACGAGGATGAAGATGAGGGCGTTGGAGTAGACCGGAAGCCGGGTGCCGACCACGACGGGGACGATGGCCAGGCCGGCCACCGCCGCCAGCCGCCCGGCCCAGGCCAGGGCCGGCGCCATCGGCGGGCGTTCCCGGGCCAGCCGGCGCCGGCTCGCCTCGACGAAGCGGCCCTTGGGCATGAACAGCAGCACGCCGAACAGCACGATGAACGGCAGCGACGGCGGGAAGCCGGCCAGGTTGGGGATGTCGACGACGTACTTCGTGGCCAGTGCCCCGCCGACGCCGATGACGAGTCCGCCGACGTAGGTCAGCGGCAGGCTGGTGAACGCCCCGACGGCGGCGGCGCCGAAGGCCTGCACCACCAGCAGCGTCAACAGGATGGCGTCGAGCCCGGTGAGCGGGGCGAGCAGGATGCCCGACAGGGCGGCGAAGGCCGAGCCGATGATCCACGACTGGGTGCGGACCCGGGCCGGGCTCGTGCCGGCCAGGTCGAGGAGATCGGCGTTGTCGACCACGCCCCGCATGGCCACACCGAGCTTGGAGAACCGGAAGAACGAATAGAGCCCCGCCGACGAGACCAGCGCCACGGCCATCGAGATCATCTGGTCCACGCCGAGGTTGATGCCGAGGAAGCGGTAGGTCCGCACCGGCAGGAACTGGGGGAAGTTGATGGCCGCCGCCCCGAAGATGGCCGTGGCCGCCCCCGACACCATGAGCAGGAGCCCGACGGTGGCCACGATCTTGGCCGAGGCCGGGGCGTCGGCCAGCCCGCGGGCGATCCGCTCCATGAGGACGCCGGCCACCGGCGCCACCACGAAGATCACGATCAGCGCCGCCAGCGGCCACGGCATCCCGTTGCGGGTATGCAGCTCGAAGAAGATGTAGGCCGCACCGGCGGCGATGGCGCCGTGGGCGAAGTTGAAGATCCCCGAGGTCTTGTAGGTCAGCACCAGCCCCAGCGCCGCCAGCCCGTAGAGCGAGC
>JAICYE010000286.1 GCA_025934385.1 Acidimicrobiia bacterium
CCCGGCGTCGGCCAGGGCCCGCACGACGCAGTCCGGCACGGGGTCCATCGGCGTTCCCACCGACAGGTCGACGATCCCCCCCGGCACCTCCTCCGCCCGCCGCTTGAGCGCGTCGAGCCGGGCATAGGGGTACACCGGCGGGACGAACCCGCCGCTGGCGGCGCCGGTCGACATCGCCGTCAGGTTAGTAAGGGCGGGCCCGCGCCCGGGTGCCCGGGCCGCCGCGAACCGGCGTTCCTTTACCGTGATACAGCGGAAATCGAACGCCAGAAGCAAACCCCCGGCCGCCCCGGCGCAACCGGCGTTCGTTTACCGGAATCCAGCGGAAAAGCAACGCCGGTTGAGGGCGCGGGCGGTGGTCAGGAGGCCAGGAAGTCACGGAAGCGGTCGATGCCGCCTCTGGGGAGGCGGGCCCGCACCCTCGTGGCCCGATCGTCGTGGACCTCGACGAGCACTTCGCCCTCCCGGTGCAGGGCAGCGAGGACGTCGCCGCGCTCGTAGGGCACCGACAGCTCGACCACAGCACTGAGGGCCCGGAGCCGGTCGGCCAGGGCCTCGAGGAACGCGGGCACGCCTTCACCGGTGGCCGCCGACACCGCCACCGCCCCCAGGCCCTTCAGACGCACCAGCGCCTCGGGGTCGGCCAGGTCGAGCTTGTTGGCCACCAGCAGCTCGGGGAGCTCGCCGGCGCCCAGCTCGCGCAGCACCGACCGGACGGCGTCGATCTGGCGCTCGGCCTCAGGCGAGGAGGCGTCGACGATATGGAGGAGGAGGTCGGCGTCGACCACCTCCTCCAGCGTGGAGCGGAACGACTCCACCAGCTGGTGGGGCAGCTTGCGGACGAAGCCGACGGTGTCGGACAGCAGGACGGTCTCGCCCCCGGGCAGGGCGAGGCGCCGGACGGTGGCGTCGAGGGTGGAGAACAGCCGGTCCTCGACGAGTACCCCGGCCCCCGTCAGGCGGTTGAGCAGCGTCGACTTGCCGGCGTTGGTGTAGCCGACGAGGGCCACCAGCGGGTGCTCGTTGCGCCGGCGGGCCTTGCGCTGCGTGTCGCGCACCCGGGCGACTCCGGCCAGGTCGCGCTCGAGCTTGGCGATGCGGCGGAGGATCCGCCGCCGGTCGACCTCGAGCTGCGTCTCGCCCGGGCCCCGGGTGCCGATGCCGGCGCCCTGCTGGCTCATTTCCACGCCCCGGCCCCGCAGGCGGGGCAGCCGGTAGCGGAGTTGGGCCAGCTCCACCTGGAGCATCCCGGCCTGGCTGTGGGCGTGCTGGGCGAAGATGTCGAGGATCAGCGCCACCCGGTCGACGACGTCGACCTTGAACAGCTTCTCCAGGTTGCGCTGCTGGGCCGGCGTCAGTTCCTGGTCGAAGATGACGACGTCGATGTCGAGCATCTCCACCAGCTCCCGGAGCTCCTCGGCCTTGCCCTTGCCGATGAAGGTGGCCGGGTCGGGCGTCTCCCGTCGCTGGAGGGCCAGCTCTACCGGGTCGGCGCCGGCGGTGTCGGTCAGCAGCGCCAGTTCGGCCAGTGACGACTCCGCCTCGTCGAGGCTGCCGGCGCCGCCGCCGACCAGCCGGGCCCGCTGGCGGAGGACGCCGAGGTCGACCTCGGTGGCCGTGAGGCGCCGCCGCTGGCGGCCGGCATACGCGTCGTTCGTCACAGGACACCTCCCGCCAGGGGCACGGTGTCGGCCAGCCGGTCGAGCTCCACGTCGACCTCGAACACGAACGCCACCGGGCCGCCGAGCCGGACGTTGAGGCTGTCGCCGAGGCCGCTCGGCGCCAGCGCGACGACGAGTTCGCCGCCCGGGACGGCCACGGTCATCCGGGCCGGGGCCAGCCCCCGGCGGTGGGCGGCGCCGGCCGCGGCGCAGGCGCCCGAGCCGCACGACGCCGTCTCCCCCACCCCCCGTTCCCAGACCCGCATCCGAAGGCCGGAGGCGGTCGGCGCCGCCATCTCCACGTTGGTGCGGTTGGGGAAGCGGACGTCGTGCTCCAGCACCGGCCCGTGCCGGTCGAGCGGCACGGCGTCGGGCTCGTCGACGAAGATCACCAGGTGGGGATTGCCGACGCCGGCGGCGTCGCCCCGGTAGCGGACGCCGTCGACGGTGGCCTCCAGGTCGAACGGGCTCTCGGCCAGCACCGGGATCATCTCCGGCGTGAACATCACCAGCCCCATATCGGCCTCGGCGTAGTCGACCTCCCCGTCCCCCGCACGCCGGCGGAAGGTCATCTCCCGCCGGCCGGCGGCGGTGTCGACCACCAGCCGGTCGTCCGCGCCGAGCCCGAGCTTGGCGGCGACGTGGGCCAGGCAGCGCAGCCCGTTGCCGCTGATCTCGGCCAGACCGCCGTCAGCGTTGGTGAGCTCCATCTCGCAGTCCGCGCCGCCGGTGCCGCCGAGGAGGCGGATCAGCCCGTCGGCCCCCACGCCCCGCCGCCGGTCGCAGAGCGCCGCCCGCATCCCCGGCGCCAGCCGGTTCCGGCCCCGGGAGCCGAGGCGCGCCTCGAGATCGACCAGCACGAGGAAGTCGTTGCCGGTGGCGTGGAGCTTCGAGAAGTGGAGTGTGGTCACGGGCCTCCCCCCGGGGTGAGGGGTGTCCCCCAAGAGACTGCGGACGGGCATTTCCACGTTGCCAGAACGGCCGGGAGGGCGGCGAGCGAATTCCCGTCGCAGCCGATCCAGGCGATGCGCCGGTCCCGCCGGAACCACATGCGCTGCCGGCGGGCGAGCTGGCGGGTGCGCTCGGCGGTGCGGCGCAACGCCGCCTCGAGCGTGGGGACGGAACCGTCGAGATGGTCGAGGACCTCCTTGTACCCGATCCCCTCCCGGGCCGTGCGGGACAGCCCGCCGGGCGCGGCGGCGAGGCGGCGGATCTCCTCGATCAGCCCGTCCTCCACCATCGCCGCGATGCGGGCCTCGATCCGCTCGGCGGCCGCCCGCCGCGACAGCCAGATCCCCACGGCCGCGACCCGCAGGCGGGTCGGCCGGTCCGAGCCCGGGGGTTCGGGGGTGTCCCCCGGAGAGAACACGCCCGGCCCGAACGACGAGAACGGGCGGCCGGTGCTGAGCGACACCTCGAGCGCCCGGACGATCCGCCGCGTGTTCCCCGGTTCGATCCTCCCGGCGGCCAGCGGGTCGACCTCGGCCAGCTCGGCCAGCAGCGCCGCCGGCCCCCCCGGCCTCCCGGCCCGCTCATACAGCGAGGCCCGCAGCGGGCGGTTCTCGCCGGGAAGGTCGAAGCCGTCGACGAGGGCCTGGTAGTACAGGCCCGTCCCGCCCACCAGGAGCGCCCGGCGGCCCCGGGCCTCGATGCCGGCGATGGCCGCCCGGGCCTCCGACTGGAACCGGGCCACCGAGAACTCCTCGCCGGGGTCGGCCAGGTCGAGCATGTGGTGGGGCACGGCCACCTGTTCCGCGGCGGTCGGCTTGGCCGTGCCGATGTCCATGCCCCGATACACCTGCATCGAGTCGACCGACACGATCTCGACGTCCCCGAGCGCCTCGGCCGCCGCCAGGCCCAGCGCCGACTTTCCCGAAGCGGTGGGCCCGACGAGGGCGAGGTGGGTGACCGCCGTCGTGGAGCCCGCCGTCACGAGGCGGAGACGGGGATCCGCACCCGCCGGGCCGGGTCGGCCGTCTTGCGGACGAACGTCCCCCGCAGGAAGTGCGGTGCGGCGGAGTCCACGGCGACCTCGGCGAACGCTCCCGGCCGGAGCCCGGCAGGCTCCGGCGCCCGGAAGTGGACCAGCTTGTTCTGCCTCGTCCGCCCGGTCGTCATCGTCGGGTCCTTCTTGGACGGGCCCTCGACGAGGACCTCGTCCCGCCGGCCGACCCGAGCCTCGTGGCGGGCCAGGGCCGAGCGCTCGACGACGGCGGTGAGGCGCCGCATCCGGTCGGCGGTGACCTCGGCGGGGATGAACTCGTCGACCCAGGCCGCCGCCTCGGTGCCCGGCCGGGGTGAGAACACGAACGTGTAGGCGGCGTCGTAGCCGGCCTCCTCCACGACCTCGAGCGTGGCGGCGAAGTCGGCCTCGGTCTCGCCCGGGAACCCGACGATGAGGTCGGTGGTGACGGCCAGATCGGGGACGGCGGCCCGGGCGGCCCGGAGGCGCTCCAGGTACCGCTCGGCGGTGTAGCCCCGGTGCATGCGGGCCAGCGTCCGGTCGCTGCCGGCCTGGAGCGGAAGGTGGAGGTGCTCGCAGACC
>JAICYE010000208.1 GCA_025934385.1 Acidimicrobiia bacterium
CCGGGTCCTCGATCGTCATGATGTTGCGGTCGGCAGAGTTGATGTCGCCGAGGGTGGCGTAGAGCGTCGTCGTCTTGCCCGAGCCGGTAGGGCCCACGCAGACGACCATCCCGAACGGCGAACGCACGAGCTTGCCCCACTGCTCGGCGGTGTCGGCCGGCATGCCGAGGTCGGCGCCCTTGTACAGCGGGCGGCTCTTGTCGAGCAGCCGCATCGTGACCTTCTCGCCGAAGACGGTCGGGGTGGAGGCGATGCGGACGTCGAGGGCCCGCCCGTCGACCTCGAGCGACGTCTGCCCGTCCTGCGGACGGCGACGCTCGACGATGTTCATCCCGCCCATGATCTTGATGCGGCTCACCACCGCCGGGCCCATCTCGGCCGGCAGGGTGGTGATGTCGTGCAGGGCGCCGTCGACCCGGAACCGGACCCGCATCTGGGTGTCCTGCGGCTCGAGGTGGAGGTCCGACGCCCGGTCCCGCAGGGCCTGGGCGAGGAGCAGGTTGACGATCTTGACGACGGGGGCCTCGGCGTCGCCGCCGGCAGCGACGGCGGCGGGGGCCGCCGTGGCGGTCGTCCGCCGGAGGGCGTCGTGAGCGCTGAAGGCCTGGATCTGGCCATGAATGGCGTCGAGGGCCCGATAGGTGGCCTCGATGACCCGGGTCACCTCGGAGTGCGGGGCGATCAGCGGCACGATCTCGAGCCGGGTCGTCTCCCGCAGGAGCCGCAGCGTCTCGGGCGTTGGGTCGGCAACGACGACGTGGAGGGCGCCCCCGTCGAGACGGAGCGGCACGGCCACCAGTTCCCGGGCGACGTGCTCGGGGATCTTGGCCACGGCCTCGGCCTCGGGCCGGTCGTTGCGCAGGTCGGCCAGCGGCAGCTGCAGCTGCTCGGCCAGCGTCTCGGCCAGCTGGCGGTCGGTGATGGCGCCGGCGTCGACCAGCAGGGCACCCAGGCGCTTGCCGGTGCCGGTCTGCTGGAGGAGGGCCTCCATGATGGCGCCCCGGCTCACCAGCTGCTTGCGGACGAGCAGCTCGCCGAAGCGGCCGCCCTCGGGCACGACCTGCATGTCGCGGTCGTCGGTCTGCTCGACCCCGACGGGCCGGTCGTCGGCCGGAGCGTTGGGATCGGCGGGAATGGGTTCCATCGGTGGGTCCTGGTTCTGGTTGCGGAAGGAGAACGCTCGCTTCATCGGGCCGCCTCCACGAGCGGGGCGTCGAACCACCCGTTCTGGCGGGCCATCGCCGCGGCGGCGAGCTGCGAGCTCACGTCGAGCTTCAGCAGGACGGACCGGATCTGCGTCCGGACGGTGGCCAGCGAGACGTAGGAGTCCTTGGCGATGGCCGCCGCCGGCTTGCCCTCGACGATCTGGCGCAGGACGTCGCGCTCCCGGCCCGACAGCGCCTCGAACGGCGCCCGGCGGCGCTCGGCGGCCCGGCGGTGGGCGGACAGGTCGGCCAGCAGCTGCGTCCGCTCGGTGATCGGCGTCACCGGCTGCCCCTCGGCCGCCCGGCGCACCTGGTCGAGGACGCCGGCGAAGCCGTGGGCCTTGCTGGCGATGCCCAGCGCCCCGGCCTCGAGGCAGCGGGCCAGCTCGAGGCGGTCGGTCGTGCCGGTCAGCACGAGGACGTCGGCGCCGAGCTCCCGGATCGGCCCGATCAGGTCGTAGCCGTAGCCGGCGCCCTGGAGGTCGAGGTCGAGGACGACGAGCGTCGGCCGTACGGCGGCCACCTCGACGAGGACTTCGTCGAAGGTGCCGCAGGGCGCCACCGACACGGCGAAGCCGGCCTGGTGGAGCGAGAAGTGGAGGGTGTCGACGAGCAGTCGATGGTCGTCGACGAGAAGCAGGCGGGGGCCGTCCGGGGACGGCGCGAGGTCGACGTCGACGTCGACGTGGACGTGGACGTCGGCGGTGGTGAGCGAGAGCGTCATGCCGATTCCTCGGGACTCGGGCCGGTGAGGGCACTGAGCCGGACGGCGAAGCGGGTCCGTCCGGGTGTCGACCACAGATCGGCGCCCTGATCGGCGAGGAGCCGGGCAGCGACGAAGAGGTCCACCATCTCTTCGTCGGCATCGGCCGACGGCTTGAAAGCTTCGACCCGAATTCCGTCCCAATTTCCGGACAACAACGGAAGAACTGCCGCCCCGGCGGGCTCGACGCGGACCACGACGTCGTTGCCGGCGATCTCGGAACGCAGCTGCACGCCACCGGCGGCGTCGGGGTGCCGCTGGACGACTGCGACCAGCGTCCGCAGGACGCCGGCCACGTCGGCCACCCGTCCGACGGCGGTGAGCCCGGCGGGCACGGTGGAGGTGACGGCCCGTCCCGCCTTGCGCTCGGCGTGGACGACCGCCCGGGTGACCCGCTCGAGGTCGAAGGGGTTGATCTCCTCGGTGCGGACGTCCATCAGCGCCGAGAGCCGCTGCACGGCTTCGGTCAGCATGTCGCCGAACGACGCCCGCTGCTCGGGGGTGAGCGTGGGATCGGCCAGGGTCTGGGCGGCGGCATCGATGACGAAGAGCGCCGAGCGGACGTCGTGGCGGTGGACGGAGTCGACGGTCTCGTGGGCCTGGTGGCGGGCCCGGGCGACCCACGAGGCGATCAGCGAGTCGTGTCGCTCGACCCGGTGCTGCCGCACGCCGGACTGGAACTGGCCGCCGACCCAGGCCAGTGGCACGGCCACGCCGACGAGCGCGAACAGCCAGCCGGCGATGGGCCAGAGGTCGGACCCGCCCGAGCCGAGCCCGGCACCGGCGATCACGCCCTGCACGCCGCCGAGGGCGGCCACACCGACGACGGCGGGATGGGGCCGAAGTCCGCTGACCTGGGCATGGGCCACCGACAGCGTGACGAGGACGAGCCCGACGACGGCGGTGCCGGTGGCCAGGAGCCGGGCGAGCCCGGCGGCGTCGGCGCTGGCCGGAGTGGCGACCGTCGCCACCAGCATGGCGAAGCAGACCCAGACGGCGGCGAACAGCGGGACGGCGACCCGCAGCGGCGACCAGGACGGCGTGAGCCCCGGATCGCCGTCTGTCAGGCGAACGGCTGCGACGTCGTCTTCAGGGCCGGACGGGCGGGGCGGGAGCGGCGACAGCGGCGCCGACGCCGGCCGGTCGGCACAACGACCGGGGAGGCCGGGGGTGGTCCGCCGCCGCGGCCCGCGAACAGATTCGCCCGACTGGGTGCCCATAGGTCAATGATCGGCACCCCGGGACACCGCATGACCAAGGAAAAATCAACTCTCTCCCAACTCGGCCGTCAGCGCCGGTGCGGCCGGGGCGGCCACCGCCCCGTGGATCACCTCGAGGATCTCGTCGCCGATGAGCTCGTGGCGCTCGAGGAGGGCGTCGCGCAGCGCCTCGACCACGTGCCGGTTGTCGGTCAGCATGGCCCGGGCCCGCAGCCGGGCGGCGGCCAGCCGCTCCTCGATCCGGGCCTTGCCCTCGTCGGTCGACGCCACCCGGGCGACGATGTTGGCCGCCGACGGCATCTGGACGGCCTCGTAGGAGAACAGCGTGCCGTCCATCCCGAGGCTGCCGATCATCTGGGCGGTCAGCGTGGTGGCCGCCTGCAGGTCGCCGGACGGGCCGGAGGAGATCTCGCCGAAGAACACCTCCTCGGCCGCCAGCCCGCCGAGGGCGATCTCCACCAGGCCCTCGAGCTCCGACTGCGACTTGAGGAACCGCTCCTCCCGGTCGGAGTGGGCCAGCAACCCCAGGGCGTCCTTGCGCTTGATGATCGACAGGACCTCGAGCTTGCGGCTCTTGCCCACCAGCCAGGCGACGGTGGCGTGGCCGGCCTCGTGGGTGGCGATCGTGCGCCGCTCGGCCTCGGTGTACTCCACCGGCTGGGCCAGGCCGATCTCCTCGGTCATCTTGGCCCGCTGCACGTCGCCCCAGCTGAGCCGGTCACCGCCCCGCCGGAGGGCCCACACGAGCGCCTCGTCGAGGAGGTGCTCGATCATCACCGGCGTGTAGCCCGACGTCATGGCGGCCATCGTGTCGCGCCGCGGCCCCTCGTCGAGCTCGGCCTCGTGGGCCTTCTTCGACAGGTAGTAATCGATGATCTCCCGCCGTCCCGACCGGTTCGGCAGGTCGAAGTACAGCGACCGGTCGAAGCGGCCCGGCCGGAGCAGGGCGGGGTCGAGGTCGGCGGCCCGGTTGGTGGCGCCGATCACGAGGACGTTGGCGTGGGGGGCGGACCGCTTCTTCAGTTGCCGCCCGGGCGGCAGCAGCCGGTTGACCTGTTCCACGAACCAGTGCTGGATCCGCAGCGAGGCCGGCGGGGCGTCGAAGCTCTGCAGCTGGATCAGCAGCTCGTTGACGACGCCGGCGATGCCCTCCCGGCCGCTGGACCCGCCCATGCCGGCCCGGGAGGCGCCGATGGCGTCGATCTCCTCGATGAAGCCGATGGCGCCGCCCTCGGCCCAGGCCGCCTTGCGGAGGGCCTTGAAGTAGGAGCGGATCTTCCGGTTCGTCTGCCCGTAGTACATCGACTGGAAGGCCGACGACGACACGAACAGGAAGGGCACCTCGGCCTCCCGGGCCATGGCCTTGGCCATGTAGGTCTTGCCCGTCCCCGGCGGTCCTTCGAAGAGGATGGCCCGCCTGGGGGTGCCGCCCATGGCGTCCTTGAACGTCTTGTGGGCCAGGAAGAGGTTGAGCGTCTTGACGACCTCGTCGACGACGACCGGCATGCCCTTCACGTCGGCCAGCGACGTCCCGATCTCGCTCGACCGGTAGAGCACGTGGGGCGACCGGCCAGCCCCGAGGAACGGCAGGAGCACGGCGGCTCCGAGCACCACCACCAGCAGCAGCAGGGGCATCGCCTGGGCGATGGCCGGGTTGAGGTGCGGCCGGCCCGGGAAGGCCGAGTGGCCGTGGAGCACCCGGTCCCACATCCAGACGCAGACGAAGCCCAGGAGGAGGGCGATGCGGACGAGCCGTCGCTGCCGGGACCGCTCCCGGGACCGGGCGACGTCGGCCGTCGCGCCGCGGAGGAGGCCGTCCTGCTTGAGGGACTGGAGATCCATGGGTGAATGTTCGGCGCCGCCACCGCCGGATCCCCGGAGGGCCCGGCAGCTTCGGGCCCGTTCGCCGGGAAGGCGCTACGGCTCGAAGCGGTAGCCGACGCTCCGGACCGTGGTGATCCAGCGGGGATTGTCCGGATC
>JAICYE010000043.1 GCA_025934385.1 Acidimicrobiia bacterium
AGCGCCAGCCCGGCGCCCCGGCGCAGGAACGCAAGCGCGCCAGCCCGCTGGTCCCCGGCGGCGAGCAGCTCGGTGTACGGCAGCACGGCGCCGAACGATGCGTTCCAGAAGCCCCCGTCGGGAAAGCCGTCGGTGTTCCAGGGCCCGACGTAGACGTAGGGCTCGGCGATGTGGCCGTCGCCTGGCGAGCAGCCGAAGTTGACGCCGTCGATGCCGCAGCCGAGATCGAAGTGCTCAGGCCACAGCTGCACTTCGGAGCAGGCCCGCCCTTCGCCGTTCAGCCCGTCCCTGAACTCCTCCAGCACCGAAGCGGAGAAGGCGAACCAGGCAGCCACCGCTTCGCCGGCCGCCGACGAGACCGGGAGCGGGGCGTCGGGGTCGCCGAGCGGCGGCGGGTCGGAGCCGATCCCGGGATCGGCGGACAGCGTCACGCCGGCGAAGGCCGCCGCCGCGCCGAGCGACGTGATCCCGGACGCGGCGGCGTCGCCGGCCCGATCCCGGACCAGCGACGCCCCCTGCACCCGCAACTGCTCGTCCTCGCCGAACCCCGGCGTCCCGAACCCTCCGCCGGTGGCCCGCAGCCCGATCCGGCCGCTGGCCGCTTTGCGGGCCGGGGCCAGCACGTGGGCCGCCAGCCGGTGCAACGCCTCCCGGCTCTCGGCGTAGCCGGCGGGCAGCGGTTCGAGGCGGGAAAGGTCGGGGCTCGTGGCGGCAATGTACTCCGTCACCGGGGAGCAGGCTCCGGGCGCCGTCGCGTCCGGAACCCGCCGGTCCTTTACCGGGCTGTGGCCCGGGCGACGTCCAGACGGCCGGCGCAGCCGGCGCTGCCGAGGCCGCACGGCATCTGGTCGGAGGTGCCGAGGAGCCGGGCGACGGCGCCTTGCTGGCTGTAGCCCTCGGCCAGGAGCAGCGCCAGGGCGCCGCTGACGTGCGGGGCGGCCATCGACGTCCCGGCCAGCGCGGCGTACTGGTTGTGCTCGCCCTTCTTCCAGATCGTGGAGAGGATGTCGACGGCCGGGGTGCCGCCGCCCATGCCGCCCGGAGCGAGGACGCTCCACTTGGCGTCACCGAGGGGGCTGGAGTAGGGGGCGACCTGGTCGGCCGGTCCGGTGGCGCCGACCACGACGGCGTCGAGCGTCCCGTAGTCGGAGCTGCCCAGCAGCCCCAGGCCATCCGGGTTGGTGTTGCCCGAGGCCAGGACCGGGATGGCCCCGTGGGTCCAGGCGTACTCGATGCCCTGGGACAATGGCGTCCCCTGGAGGCTGGTGAGGAAGAAGTTCGGGTCACCGAGGCTCAGGTTCACGACCCGGGCACCGTGGTCGACGACCCAGCGGATGCCGGCATTGATGTCGTCGGTCGAACCACTGCCGGCGGCGCTGAGGACCTTGGCCACCACCAGCTGGGCGTCGGGGGCGACGCCGGCGATGCCGACGCCGTTGTCCTTGATGGCGGCGGCGATGCCGGCGACGTGCGTGCCGTGGCCCTGGTCATCCTGCGGCGATCCGGTGCATTTGGCCTCGTCGCCCTGCGACCCGATGCAGTTGGTGCCGGCCACCACCTTGCCGGCCAGATCTTCGTGGGTGAGGTCCACACCGGTGTCGACGATGCCGATGCGGACGCCGGCGCCGGTGGTTCTGGCCCAGGCGGTCGGGGCCCCGATCCGCTGGAGGGCCCACTGCTGGCCGAATCGGGCGTCGTTGGACGCCTGGGCGGGGAGGGCGACGAGGGACAGGACGGCGGCCACCGCGGCCACAAGGGGCAGGCGTGAGCGCGACAAAGGGAACCTCCTGGTCGGTGCGAGTGGGGGGTTGTCGCATGCCCGCCCGGAGGTCGTCGAAAAAGGGCGCGAAGCGGACAATAGGTACAACGCAGCCGTCGGTCAGATGTTCCCGGCCGGGCCTGCCTTCAGCCGCGGTTGGCCGAGGTGAGGTGGTCGGCGCAGCGAGCGGCCAGCGCCATGATCGTGAGCGCCGGGTTGGCCGCCCCCTGCGTGGGCATGACGCTGCCGTCGGTGATGTAGAGGTTGTCGACGGCGAAGCTGCGGAGGTCGCGGTCGACGACGCCGTGGTGCTCGTCGGCGGCCATGCGGGCCCCGCCGACGAGGTGGGCGTAGCGGTTGATGGTGACGGTGTCCTCGGCCCCGGCGGCCTGGAGGATCTCGGTCATCTTCTCGGTGCCGGCGGCCATGAGGGCCTTGTCGTTGTCGCACTGGCTGTAGCTGAAGCGGGCCACGGGGATGTCGCGGCGGTCGACCTCGTCGGGGTCGAGCGTCACCCGGTTGTCAGGCCGCGGCAGGAACTCGCACAGCACGCCGATCGTCGCCCAGTGGACGTAGTCCCGCATGTACTCCCGCAGGACCGCGCCCCAGTGCCCTTCGGCGACGACGTGCTCCGCCCAGGTGATCGGCAGGGGGCCGACGCACTGGATGGAGAAGCCCCGGCGGTAGTCCTTGGACGGGTCGGTCTCGTAGAACGCCTCGCTCGAGACCTCGGGCGGCGGCGCCTTGTACATCCGGACCTCCTCGGCGAACCGGCCGGCGGTCTGCGCCGCCCCCTGGACCATGACGTAGCGGCCGACCTGGTCGAAGTGGTTGCACAGCCCGTCGGGGAACCGCGACGACTTCGAGTGCAGCAGCAGCCGGGGCGTCTCGATGGCGTAGCCGGCCACCGCCACCATGCGGGCCCGCTGGAACCGCGGCACGCCGTTGCGCCAGTAGACGACGCCGGTGGCCCGGCCGTCGGCGCCGATCTCCACCCGCTCCACCATGGAGTCGGCCCGGATCTCGGCGCCCTGCGCCAGCGCGTCGGGGACGTGGGTGATCAGCGTCGACGCCGTGGCGTTTTCCTTGCAGCCCTGCAGGCAGAAACCGCGGTAGATGCAGTGCGGCCGGTTGCCGAAGCGCCCGTTGGTGATGGCCACCGGCCCGACCCGTACGTCGATCCCGAGCGCCCGGCAGCCCCGGATGGTCAGCAGCCCGAGACCGCTGACCGGGTGGGCGGAGTGCGGGTAGCGGTGGGGATCGCCCCAGGGCCAGGCCTGGCCGGCGACGGGCAGCTCCGCTTCGAGCTGCTCGTAGTAGGAGCGCAGGTCCTCGTAGCGCAGCGGCCAGTCGGCCCCCACACCGTCGGAGGAGTAGGTGTGGAAGTCGGACGGGTGGAAACGGGGGGTGTAGCCGGCGAAGTGGACGGTGCCGCCGCCCACGCCCCGGCCGGAGTTGTTGGAGCCGAGCGGGACGGGATCGGCGCCGTCGATCACCCGGGGTTCGGTCCAGTACAGGTGGTGGGAGCCGCGTTCGTCGCTGACCCAGTCGGCGTCGGGATCCCAGAACGGGCCGGCGTCGAGGGCCACGACCTTCCACCCCGCCCGGGCCAGCCGCTGGACGAGGACGCCGCCGCCGGCCCCGCAGCCGACGATGGCCATGTCGACCTCGTCGTCGTCGGCGAAGCGGCGCATCCCGGCCCGGAGCCCGTGGTCGGTGCGCCGCCCGTCGTTGGGCAGGAGCCAGGCGGAATCGTTGCGGGCCCGGACGCCGTTCATCGAGGTCATCGCCGCTTGGCCCGTTCGACCCGTTGCGCCCAGGGGACGGGATCCCGGGCGTCGGCCTCTTGCCGTTCCCAGTTCTCCCGGTGGTCGAGACCGAGGGCCTTGTAGCCCCGGGGATAGGCCGGCCCGCCGAAGCCGATCTCGTTCCAGGCCCAGGGATGGGAGTAGAAGGCGGCGCAGGCGTAGCGGGTCCACAGGCTCCAGACCCGGGCGGCCGGCAGGCCGTACCAGTCGTCGCCGGTGCGGACCGCCTCCAGGACGTCGTCCTGCGTCGCCGGCCGCAGTTGGTGGAAGCGGCACCCGCCGGCCTTGGCGGCGTCGTCGTCGAGGTGGGCCAGCGACCGCTTCCAGGCGGCGCCGTCCTCCGGCATGTCGGCGTAGTGCCACCCGTCGGTCTCGCCCTCGGCCAGCCGGGCGTCGATCATCTCGAACACCGGGACCCTCGGGTCGCCGTCCTGGGCCAGGAGCCGGTCGAGCAGCGGCCGGGCGGCGGCTTCCTCGTCGACGGTGAAGAACCGTCGGGGCGGCGGCGGCCCCAGCCGGCGGAGGACGACGCCGGCGGTGACGGGATCCCAGCCGGGGGCCTGGTCGAGGACGTCGTAGCCCGGGAAGCGGACGTCGCCGCCGGGCGTCGGGCCACCGTCCACCGCTACCGCTCCCGGCGCAGCACCGCCGCCAGCAGGCCCATCCCGCCGACCATGGCGAACAGCAGCGGGGCGAACAGCGGCGGCCCCATCTCGGCGTTGTAGCGGGCGAAGCGCCACCCGCCCGGTCGCTGGGCGATCCCCCGGATGTGCAGGTACGTCCCCTGCAGGCCGTTGGCCACCAGCACCGCCGACACGACGGGCAGCGCCGTCTTGGCCAGCCGGCGGCTGAACACGCCGCCCACGCCGGCGGCGCTGGCCAGCGGGGTGAGCGCCACCGGCAGCCACATCATCCGGTTCCCGAAGCTGGCCCGGTCGTGTTCCAGGTAGATCTCGGCCCCGGTCACGAGGGCGCCGACCGCCGTCAGCCCCGACAGCGACCGTTCGAAGCGGCCGTGCTCGACGTTCTGCAGCAGCCGGTCGAGGAGATGCGGCCGGCCCTCGACCAGGCGGCCGTGGTCGCGACCGGGAAGCAGCGTCGTCATACTCATGCCCCGTCACTACCCGCCGCCGGGACGCTCGCAACACTCAGTTCAGCGCAATGGCCCGGGTGGTGCCCAAGGGAGGCAGGCCGATCTCTCGACCTGCCTCCCTTGGTGTTCGTCCTCCGGGCGCCGAACTTCGGTGGTCACACGTAGAACGACGGGTCGACGGCCTTCTCCGTCGGCTGGAATCCCTTCTCCGGCACCGTCATCGGCGGCTGGATGAAGTGGGCCAGGATGGCCATGTGGCGGGCCTCGACCCCGCCGACGGTCATGGCCGTCTGGCGGAGCATCGGCGTCGACAGCTTCATGCCCACGCCCTGGTACGTCTGGGCGGCGATCTGCTCGAGGGCGAAGGCGAACTTGAGCACGTCCTGCTCGCTCTTGAGGGCGGCGATCTGGGCCTCGAAGGCCTTGGCCGCCGTGGGGTTCGGATCGTTGTAGGGCTGGCCGCCGAGCGTGGTGGCGGCGGCGTTGAAGGCCTTGGCGTGCTCGTCGTGCTGGCTCTTGAACAGCACCGCGGCCTTGGCCACCGGATCGCTGATCTTGAGGGCGGCGGCGTTCTGGATGGCCTTGTCGTAGACCGATACGGCGAAGATCTCCAGCGAGGCGGCCGTCCGGGCGATCGTCTGGTCGGTCTTGTTCCCGCCGCCGCCGGCGGCGGCTGCGGCGGTCGTCGCCGTCGTCGCCTCGCTGCCGGCGCTCGACGCGCTGTTGTTCTTGTTGTCGCTGCCGCAGGCGGCCAGGACGGTGCCGCCGGCCACGGCCAGGCCCGACAGCTTCATGAAGCGCCGCCGGTTGAACCCCCCGAGGAGGACGTCGGCCTTGGCCTCGGACGGCGTCTCCTTGTCGTCGACCAGCAGCCGCATCAGCGAGTCGCGCCAGCGGGGCATGACCTCCCGGTGCTCCCGGTCGAGGTCCCGCAGCTCCCGGCGCAGTTCGTCGTGGTTGATGTCCATGTCGTTTCTGATCCTCTCGTCAGCGCGGCGGCTCAGGCGGCCGGGAACTTGGCCGGGTCGAGATGCCCGTCCACCGGCTCGAACGACGGCATGAAGGTCTTGTCGTCGAGCGGCTTGCCGAGCACCATGCCGAGCACGATGGCGTGCTGCGCCTCGACCGGCATGACCGACGCCACGGCGTCGTAGGCCTTTTCGTCGTTGAGCACGCCGAGGGCGAAGATGTAGGTGGCGGCGGCCGTGTTCTCCAGCCCGTAGGCCAGGGCCACGACGTCGTTCTCCGTCTTGGCCGCCGTCAGCTGGGGGGTGACCATGTCGAGCACGCCCTTGTTGGCCATCACGTTGGGGTTGTTGCCCGCCGCCTTGAAGGCGTCGCCGTGCTGCTGGTGCTGGGCGGCGAACGTCGTGGCCGCCTGGAGCACGGCCGGGGTCTTGACCTTGCCGCTCTTGGCCGCCGCCTGGTAGGCGGCCACCGCGGCGTACTCCACGCTGGCGGCGAACGTGGCGATGTCGGCGTCGCTCGGCGCCGTCTGGCTCCACGCCCGGGGCACCAGCCGGCCCACCGGCATCACGGCCGAGCCGATCACCAGCGCCGCGCTGCCCAGGCCGAGCCCGGCCAGGAACTTCCGTCGCGACGGGGCGGTCTCGAAGATGAGCCCCCGGCTGTCGTCGGTGAACGACGCCATGGCGGCGCGGTGCTGGTCGTCGACCTCGGCGACCATCCGGCGCAGCTGCCTCTCACTGATTTCCACGCACCAACCTCCTGGTGTTCTGATCAGCCGGTGACGTCCACCGAACCGGTCATGTAGTTGTGAATGCCGCAGATGTAGCTGTAGGAACCCGGCTGGCCGTAGGTGATCGAGAAGGTGTCGCCCTGGGCCAGGTCCTGGCTCACCGGCGTCGCCAGCGGGCTCGTGTCCTTGATGCTGTGGATGGCCGAGTCGTGGTTGGTCCAGGTGACCCTGGTGCCGGCCCTGACGGTGAGCTTCGGTGGCGTGAACTCGAAGTTCACGATCTGGACCGTCTCACCGCCCGACGCCGGGGCGGCGCTGGCGCCGGCCTGGGTGGCCGACCGTTTCGCCGCGGCATCCGCGTTGCCGCCGCCGCCACAGGCGCCGAGCGCCAGGACGGCGAGGACGACGGAGGCGACGGACGCCACCGCGAACTTCCGGCTGCGGTGGGAAGGGGGGGAACCAGCGTGCTCGGTCATCGGGGGGGAGTTCGGCGCCGATGACCCGGGCGGATGACGGCAATCCGCCCGCCAGGGACGTCAGCCCACGACCTTGTACCCCAGCCCCCGGACCGTCAGCAGGTGGCGGGGGTTGCCGGGGTCGTCCTCGATCTTGGCCCGGAGCCGGTAGATGTGGACGTCGACGAGCTTCCCGTCCCCGAAGTAGCCGTAGCCCCAGACCCGCTCCAGCAGCAGCTCGCGGGTGAACATCCGCCCGGGGCTGCCGGCCATCTCGCACAGCAGCCGGAACTCCGTCCGGGTGAGGTGGACCTCCTCGCCGTGGCGGCGCACGACGCCCTCGTCGGGAAGGATCAGGAGGTCATCCCCCAGCCGGATGCCCGCGGCCGGTGACCCCATCCCCCGGGCCCGGCGCAGCAGCGCCCGGATCCGGGCGGCGAGCTCCCTGGGCTGGAAGGGTTTGGTGACGTAGTCGTCGGCGCCGGCCTCGAGCCCGGCCACCACGTCGAACGTGTCGGACCGGGCCGTGACCATGATGATCGGAACGGTGCTGCGCTGGCGGAGCGAACGGCACACGTCGAAGCCGCTCCGGTCGGGCAGCATCAGGTCGAGCAGCACGCAGTCGACCGGGCGCCGGTCGAAGGCCCGCAACGCCTCCTCGCCCGTGGTGGCCTCGTCGACGACGTAGTCGTCGTCCTCGAGGGCGACGCGGGTCGTCTCCCGGATCGCGTCGTCGTCCTCGACGAACAGGATTCTCGTCGCCACGACCCTCCATGCTGGCGCGCCGCCGCGATCGTTATCGAACCGCAACACAATGGAGTCCTGTTCGCGGGGCGGCGAGCGCATGCTCGACCGGAGGGGCCGCCTCCACGACAGCGACCCCGGTCGAGAGGAGCGACATGGGGCACTCGTCCGTGGGCGGTCCCGGGCGGGCCGAGGTCCAGGCGCTGCGGATCCTGGAGTCCTGCTCGTTCACCTGGATCTTCGACGGGGCGACGCACCGTTTCCGGCGCGTCCCCCGCGACGCCACGGTGAGCCTGGAACTCCCGGGGCCGTGGGCCCGATATCGCCGGCTCGACATCGACGACGACCGATCCTGCTTCACCCTCGAGCTCGAGGACGGCATCCGGATCCGGGCCTGGCTCCACACCGAGCCCTGCCCCCGCTGCGGCCGGAATGGCGTCCCGGCCGGCAGCGAGCCGTGGCACGGCCCCTGGTGGCGGGAGCCGGCGGCGGCCGCCGGAGCGGGCGATGGGTAGGAGCGAGTTCCGGGTCCGGATGGACGGGGCCGTGTCGGTCGTCGAGGTGCGCGGCCCGGTCGACGAATCGGTCGCCGCCAGCCTGCTGGAGTTCATCGCCGTCGCGGCCACGGCCAGCCGGGCCGTCCAGGTCAACCTGGACGGCATCGACTCCATGACCCCCGACGCGGCGGCGATGCTCCTGTTCCGTGACGGCCACCGGCGGACGGCGGACGAGAAGATCACGCTGCGGACCAACGGGCGCCCGGGGCGCGACGCCGTCCTCCACGCCTACGCCCGGCGGCGGGCCGGGCCGTAGCGGGCTCTTCCGCTCAGCCGGGCGGGGCGGGCGGAGCCGGCGGGGCGGGCGGTTCGCGCAGGGCGGCGTAGTCCGCCGCGGTCATCGGGCCGGCGGACAGCGTGCCGTCCGCCCGGGGCACCTCCACCGGTTGGCCCTCCAGCGAGAAGCGGACGCTGGTGATGCCCGGCAGCGCCGCGGCGGTGAGGACGACCTGGGCCAGCGCCAGGATCTGCTCCTGGCCCCCGACCTCGACGAAGGCCTTGGACAGGTCGATGACGGCGCTGGAGCCGTCGGGGCGGATCCCGGGCAGGCCGGTCTGGCCGCTGATGGCCGTGCGGAGGCCGCCGGCCACTTCGCTCTCGCTCGGACCGGCCAGCAGCAGGTGGAGCACCCCGGCGATGTCGGGTTGGGTCGTCGTCCGCACGACCGGGACGACGTGCTCGGCCCGGACGAAGAACACCGTCACCGGCACGGCCGGCGTCGGGGCGGGCGCCGTCGTCGTCGTGGTCGTGCCGAGGCCGCCGTTCACGACACCACCGGGGAGGACGGTCGGATGGCGGTCCTGGGGGATCCCGCAGGCTGCGGCGGCCAGCGCGGCCGCAGCCGCTATGGCCAGGGTCGTCAGGAGCCGGTGGGGCCGCCGGACCGCGGTCACGCCCGCACCGCCGGGAACTCCACCACGAAGCGGGCCCCTCCGCCCTGGCGGTCCTCGACCCACGCCCGTCCGCCGTGGAGCCGGGCGTGCTCGGCCACCAGCGCCAGCCCGAGGCCGACGCCGCCGCCGTCACCGGAGCGGCCGGTTCCCGGGGTGCGGAAGAACCGTTCGAAGACGCGCTCCCGGTCCTCGACCGGCACTCCGGGGCCGCGGTCCTCGACGGCGATCCGGGCCCGGCCGTCGCACTCCTCGACGCGGATGCGCTCGACCCCGCCGCCGTGGATGCAGGCGTTGGACACCAGATTGGCGATCACCTGCTCGAGGCGGCGCTTGTCGGCCTGGATCACCGTGGTGGCGGCGGAGGCGTCGACCTCCACCGGCGTGTCGCCGTCGCCGATGCTCTCCAGCGCCCGGAGGACCAGCTCGCCGACGTAGACCTCCTCCAGCGAGGCGTGCACGCTGCCGGCATCGAAGCGGGAGATCTCCAGCAGGTCCTCGACCAGCCGCTCGAACCGGTCGACGGCCCGGCTCAGCAGGTCGAGGCTGCGGGCGGCCCGTTCGTCCATCCCGGCCCGCCTCGTCTGCATGTTCTCCACCGCCGAGCGCAGCGTGGTCAGCGGCGAGCGCAGTTCGTGGGTGACGTTGGAGGCGAAGCGGGCGTCGCGCTCGATCCGCTGCTGCAGGCCGGCCACCATGCGGTTGAAGCTCGAGGCCAGGGCGGCCAGCTCCCGGTCGTCGCCGACGTCGAGCCGGAGGTCGAGCTGGCCGTCGGCGATCGACGCCGCCGTGGCGCCGACTTCGGCCAGTGGATCGAGCAGGCGCCGGCTGACCCAGACGCCCAGACCGGCGGCGATGAGCATCGACACCGCCGCCGCCGTGGCCAGTGAGAACCGCAGTGTGCGCAGCGTGCGGTCGAGTTCGCTGTTGAGGAAGACCTCGAAATAGGCGTCGTTGGCGCCGACCGGGATGCCGACGGCCATCCGGGGGACGTGGTCCCACACGTAGCGCTGCCGGGCCCGCCTGCGCTGGTCGACGACGACGCGGCGGAGCTCGGGCGGCAGGGCGTCGCGGCCGAGGTCGAGCGAGGCGGCGAACCAGCGGCCGTCGTGGAGGACGACGGAGCTCGATCCGGACGGGTTCTGCAGCGATCCCAGCAGCTGCGGGACGTCGGGGGCGGCGCGCAGCGCGGCGGCCACCAGCCGGGCGTTGACCTGGGCCTGGCGGACGGTGGAGGTGGCCCGCTGGCGGAGGAGGTACGTGCGGGTGAGGCCGTAGGCCGAGAAGGCGACGGCCAGCGCCAGCAGCAGGGCCCCGCCGGCGAAGGCCACCATCAGCCGGAGGCGGAGCCGCATGACCCGGAACCGCAGCCGCGGCCGGCGACGCGTCGTCACCCCGCCATTGTGGCGCCGGCCGGCCGAGGGCCGGCACCGGTCAGGGAGCAGAGGCGATGAACCGGAAGCGCGACCGGGCCCAGCCCAGGCGGGCGTCGGACAGATCGGCCCGGTCGACGTGGATGTCATCGAACCCCGCCGCCC
>JAICYE010000612.1 GCA_025934385.1 Acidimicrobiia bacterium
AACGTCAGCGGCGGCAGCAGCTGCCAGGCGAGCTCGGAGGCGATCGACATCGGCTCCAGGCGCCGGTGCAGCTCGAAGAAGTCGCCGTAGGAGGCCTTCGTCGCCACCAGCTCGGCGGCCTGGGCGGTGAGCCGGCTGGCGCCTTCGACGAACTCGTCGCCCTCATCGCCGGTCAGCTCGAAGCCGACGACGCCGAGCCGTTCGTTGCCCTCCACCATCGGGATCCACAGCAGCGTCCGGTCGGCGTTCCACTGCAGGCTCAGCGTGGAGAACGCCCGGCCCGCCAGCGTCCCCTCCACCGCTACCGGCCGGCGGCCGGGCCCGCCGGGGCGGGGGAGTGGGCTGAGCACCCGCTGATCGAAGTCGACGAGGAACAGCGTGGCGTCGAGAGCGCCCAGCCGGCGGGCGTGCTGCGCCAGCAGGGCGGGCACGTCGTCGGGCACGGCGAAGCGGGCGTCGACCAGGAGGTCGGTCGCCGGTTCGGGGGAGAAGTCGGAGCCCATCACTCCCATTCTGGTCGGAACGAGGGTCCCACCCGAACGCCACGGCGGCCGTCAGACTGAACGTTGACCCAGCATTCATGAGATTCGGAGTCGGTTCTCGGGGGGATCCCAGGGTCGGCGGCGAAATTGTCCAGGTTGCCCGCATTGCCAGGAAAGACCCTGGAAAGGAGCGTCTCGCCATGGCGACCGCCACCACCCGCCTGGCCAACCACCACCGGGGCGTCACCCGCCCGGCGCCGCCCCCGGCCCCGGCTCGCGTCGTGACCGAGAGCGAGAAGATCGCCCGCGGCGTGGGCGGCGCCGGCATCGCCGGGGTGGGGCTCATCCACCTTCTCGACGTCGTCGACAAGTTCCACGAGACCGCCTACATCGGCGTGCTCTACGTGCTGCTCATCGCCGCCTCGCTGGTGGCCGCCCGCCACTTGATCATGGTCGGCGACCGCCGCTCCTGGTTGGCCGCCGGCGGCCTGGCGGGGGTGACGCTGCTGGCCTTCGTCGCCAGCCGCACCGTCGGCCTCCCCGCCTCCTCCGACGACATCGGCAACTGGGCCGAGCCGCTCGGGATGGCGTCGCTGTTCGTGGAGGGCGCCGTCGTCCTGCTCAGCGCCGAGATGCTGGTCCGATTCCGCCGGACGGCCTGAGCCCCTCTCAGCGCAGATCGCGGAAGAACGCCCGGAGGTCGCCGGCCAGCGCCTCGGGCTCCTCGGCGGCGGCGAAGTGGCCGCCGGAGCCCATCTCCGTCCAGCGGCGGATGTCATAGACGGTCTCCGCCCACGACCGCGGTACCTGGATCATCTCCTGGGGGAACCGGGCGTGGGCCGCCGGGACGGGGATCTTCCGCCCGTCGGCCGCCAGCGCCGGCTCGCCGTGGCGGACGGCGTAGTAGGGCCAGAACGACGACCCGATGGCGCCGGTGACCCAGTAGATCATGACGTTGGTCAGCAGGAAGTCCTTGCTGAAGCGGGACTCGATGTCGCCGCCGCAGTCGCTCCAGGCCCGGAACTTCTCGACGATCCAGCCGGCCAGGCCGACGGGGGAGTCGGTCAGGGCGTAGGCCAG
>JAICYE010000203.1 GCA_025934385.1 Acidimicrobiia bacterium
CGGGGCAAACGACTCCGCCTCGCCTTCTTCAACATCGCCGCCCGCGTCGTGCGCCACGCCCGCCAACTCCACCTCCGCCTCCCCCGGGCCTACCCCCACGTCGACGCCTTCATCGAAGCCCTCACCCGCATACGGGCCCTCCCCACCTTCGCCTGACGCAACAGCACGCTCCGACCAAGGCCAGACGCTCCGTCACCGACGAAGCGCGCCCGACAACGAGCCGGAACCGACTCCCCGGTTCCGCGGAACCGCCCCGGGCGCCTGTCAACACCGCAACCCCGCTGCGCCGCCCGCTCCGGCCACCCTCAATAGGCCCCACCCGCTCCTCACGACCCCCGTCCGGGACTCGTCTGCAATATCAGGGTCAGATCCCGGCCCGGAGGGCCCGGAAATCAGCTGCCCACTCCGCCGTGCGGTCCATGTAGGCGGTCTCGGCCGCGGTCCCCGTCTTGCCGTACACGCCCTCGTAGCCCGGTGAGTAGTAGCCGTCGGGGAAGACGTAGGGCTTGGCCGGCTCGATCTGCGTGCCCTCGTGCCACTCGTTCCAGCTGGTGACGCTGACGACGTCGGCCCCGGCGGCGAAGGCCGCCCGCCACAGCGTGTCATAGCGGGCCCCGCCGAGCGCCGGGGTCACGCCGAGCTGGGGCGAGCCGGAGCGGCGGGCGTCGAAGCCCGGTGCCACCGACGGCGAGCACAGCAGCCGCCGCTGCCGGGCAGCGCCGCAGGTGGCGGCCATCTCCGCCTCGCCGTAGCGCATCGCGTCGTAGCTGTAGATGCCGTCGAAGCCGGCCGTGCGGGCGTAGTCGGCGAACGAGCCCGACAGCATCGAGCCCAGGTTGCCGCTCTCGGCGAAGAACCGCATGTCGGGATGGGCGGCCAGCACCGGCGCCCAGTCGGCGGCCGGCCCGGCCGTGTCGGCCTGGTAGACGTAGACCTCGGTGATGCCGAGGCCCCGGAGGTAGGTCAGGTCCGACGCCACCGTGAGCGGCGTGCGGCCGGGGTAGGGCTCGAGGTGGATGGCCAGCCGCAGCCCGGCACCCTTCACGGCGGTGATGAGGTCCGGCAGCATCCAGTCCTCGTAGGCCCCCTGTCCCCACCACGAGCTGACCACCGTGTCGACCCCCGAGGCGCGCATCTGCTGCGCCTGCCGGACGAGGACGTTGGGATCGAGCGAGCTGTACAGCCCGTCGGCCGGATAGAAGTTCGAGCCGATGTCGTCGGGCGGCGTGTGGCCGTTCTGCTCCCAGTGGCGCCAGGCCGTCCGGGGGGCGGTGGCCGGCGTGGCGTACCAGGGGTAGAAGAAGATCGACACCTCGGCTGGCTCGACGACCGGCCGGGGGGCCAGCGCCACGATGGGCGACACCAGGTGCAAGCCGCCAAGGCTCCCGGCGAAGCCGGCGTCGCCGTAGCTGAAGATGCCTCCGTCGGCGCCGACGAGCCAGTAGCCGAGCCCCCGGGGGGTGGCCGCCACCGACACGACCGGACCCGCCAGGTGCTGCCCGCCGGCCGACCCGGCGAAGGGCGCGTCGCCGAAGGTGAAGATCCCGCCGTCGGCGGCGACCAGCCAGTAGCCCCGCCCGCCGGGCGTGGCGGCCATGCCCACCACCGGCGCCTTGAGCTTCGTTCCGCCGACCCCGCCGCGGAACACTGCGTCGCCGAAGGTGAAGATTCCTCCATCGCCGGCCACCAGCCAGTAGCCCTGACCGGTGGCGGTGCGGGCCATCCCGACGATCGGCTTGTCGAGCCGGCGCCCGCCGGTGGACCCGAAGAAGCCGGCGTCGCCGAAGGCGAACACGCCCCCGTCCGACGCCACCAGCCAGTAGCCCTTGCCGGTCGGCGTGGCGGCCAGGGTGACGATCGGCCGGTTGAGCCGCCGGCCGCCCATCGACCCGTAGAACGGCGCGCCACCGAAGGAGAAGACGCCGCCGTCGGAGGCGGCCAGCCACGTCCCGCCATCGGTCGGGGTGGGAGCGGACGGGCCGCCGACGACCGGCAGGGCGGCCGCGGCCGGCCCGGCCGTGACGGCCGCGGGCAGCAAGGCCGCGATGGCCGACAGGGCACAGAGCCAGAGGAGGAGGACGGATCGTCGGGTACCGCGCATGGTGGTACCCGAGACACTACGGGTGGCTTTGCCCTATCAGAAGAGGCCGGGAGTCGCTTCGAACCCTTTGCCCCGCTTCGCTGCTGAACGGGGAGGTCACGTTCAGGCCGGGCCCGTCGTGGGCGCAGGTCCGGCCCGGAACGACGTCCAACGCCGCCGCTTGGGCCGGACGTACGGTCGGATCCAGACGAGAGAGGGAGAGAGAACCCGGCGGGTACGTCCGGCCCGGGACGGCAGCGGCGTTCGAGCGGCTCTCTACCCCCGCGCCACAGCCGGAAAACCCGAAAATCGGCAAAATTTTTCGCGCCGGTCGCGCCGGGCCACGGTCAATTCTGGGAGGGATCAGCGGGGCAGAGGGCGAACATGGCCAGGCGGCCGCCCTGCCGCCGGAGCACGTCCTCCCACAGCGTGTCGGGATCGTCGGTGAGGGCGTCGCCCGGTTCGGCGTCGACCACGAACCAGGCGCCCTCGGCGATCTCGTGCTCGAGCTGGCCGCCGGCCCACCCGGCGTAGCCGGCGAAGAGGCGGACGGCGTCGATGCCCCGGGGCGGGCCGCCCATGTTGGCCAGGCCGATGTCGGCCAGCAGCGGCTGGAAGCCCTCGGCGCCGCCGTCGCCGAGGCGGGCGACGCAGATGACGGCGGTGCGGCTCACCGGCCCGCCGACGAAGACCACCGGGGGCTGGGCGGCCAGCAGGTCCCAGCCTTCCCAGTCGGCCCCCGCCTCGTCGAGGTCGGTCCCGCTCGGCCGGTTGAGGACGAGCCCGACGGCGCCCTCGGGCGTGTGCTCCAGCATGAGCACCACCGTCCGCTCGAAGTTGGGGTCGCCGAGCACCGGGGTCGCCACCAGCAGCCGGGCCCGGTGCGAGACGAACACGTCGCGGATCATCGCGCGTCGGCCGACCCGGGGGTCACGCAGGAAAACTCAGATCTGGGGGACGGGCTGCGGCTCGGGTTTCGGCATCGGCGGCCGGTCGGGCAGCGGGTCGGGTTCGGGCTGCGGGTGGCGGGGCGGGAACGGGTCGCCGGGGCCGTCGGGGTCGGGGCCGGGCGGCTCGATCGGCGGGAACGGGTCCGGCACTGTCTCAGGCCGTTCCGGGGCCACCGTGAGGTTCGGTGTGAGGGTTGCGGTCATGCCCTTCCTCTACCCGCAGGGCCCGGGCGAGGAACTGCTCGACGCCAGTGGTCACCACCCAGTCGTGGCCCCACTCCATGAGCGGCCGGCCGAAGCGGGAGGCGGCCCGCAGCACCGGCCGGCACAGCTCCATCTCCCAGGCGAGCCGGGCCACCGAGCCGTCGCCGTCGTCTCCCGGGCTCAGCTCCAGCCGGGCGGGGCCGGCCAGATCGCCGTCGACGACGGCCTCGACCAGCCGGCCCGGGACCAGCTCCCGGATCAGGACCGTGAACCGCAGCGTGTAGGGGACGGGCGCCCGCACCAGGCAGGCCGACCGGCCGCCGGGCACGAGCCCGTCCCCCGAGAACTCCCGCAGCCACGGCCACCACCGGCGGAAGTCCTCGGTCCGGGCGAGAACGCGCCAGAGCTCGTCGGGTGGCGCGGCGAACGTCCAGGTGCGGTCGAAGCGGAACGGACGCAAGGTCCCGGAGGCTAACTGTCCCAGGGGCCGGGCAGACTGGCAGGCGTGAGGCCCCCGGAAGAAAAGCTCGGGCGCTACCAGGAGATGCGCGACTTCGCCGCCACGCCGGAGCCGTCGGGCGCCGAGCCCGTTCCCGGGCACGAGGGCCTCCCCCGCTTCGTGGTCCAGGAGCACCACGCCACCAGCCTCCACTGGGACCTGCGGCTGGAGCGCGACGGCGTCCTCGCCAGCTGGGCCGTCCCCCGGGGCATCCCGCCCGACCCGAAGCAGAACCACCTCGCCGTCCACACCGAGGACCATCCGCTCATGTACCTGGAGTTCTCGGGGGACATCCCCGCCGGCCAGTACGGCGCCGGGAAGATGACGATCTGGGACACCGGCACCTATGAGACCGAGAAGTGGAGCGACCGGGAAGTGATGGTCGTCCTCCACGGCGAGCGCGCCCGGGGCCGCTACGTGCTCTTCCAGACCAAGGGCAACCAGTGGATGATCCACCGGATGGACCCCCCGGAAGATCCGGGGCGCCAGCCCCTGCCGGCCGGGTGGCGGCCGATGCTGGCCACGGCCTCCGGGGCCATCCCGAACGACGAGGCCAACTGGTCGTTCGAGGTCAAGTGGGACGGGATCCGGGCGCTGGCCTCGGTCTCCGGCGGGCGGATCAAGCTCGAGGCCCGCAGCGGGCGCGACGTCACCCACCGGTATCCGGAGCTGTCCGCCCTCGGCCGGGCGCTCGGCGCCACCGAGGCGCTGCTCGATGGAGAGATCGTCGCCCTCGACCCCGCCACCGGGCGACCATCGTTCGAGCGCCTCCAGCGCCGCATGCACGTGGAGTCCGAGGGCGCGATCCGCCGCCTCCGCCAGGACGTGCCGATCACCTACGCCCTGTTCGACCTCCTCTGGCTCGACGGGCACCCGACCACCCACCTGCCCTACTCCGAGCGCCGCCGGCTCCTCGAAGGGCTCGAGCTCAACGGCCCGGCCTGGCACACGCCGGCCGCCCACCCCGGCGAGGGTCGGGCGCTGCTCGACGCCACCCGGGGGGCCGGCCTCGAGGGCGTGGTGGCCAAGCGGCTCGACTCGCTCTACGAGCCCGGCGTCCGCACCCGGAGCTGGCTCAAGGTCAAGAACCACCTCGCCCAGGACTTCGTCGTCGGCGGCTGGCTGCCCGGCGAGGGCTCCCGGGGCCGGTTGGGCGCGCTGCTCCTCGGCGTCCATGACGACGACGGGAGGCTCTGTTTCGCGGGGCGGGTCGGCACCGGCTTCACCGACGCCGAGCTCACCCGGCTGCTGCGACTCCTCGATCCGCTCCGCCGGGACACACCGCCGTTTGACCCCCCGCCCCCGAAGCCGGTGGCCAGAGAGGCCACCTGGGTCGAGCCGGGGCTCGTCGTCGAGGTGGAATTCACCGAGTGGACGGGCGTCGGCATCCTCCGCCACCCGTCCTACAAAGGGCAGCGCGACGACAAGGACCCGAGGGAAGTCGTGAGAGAGGTGGGAAACTAAAACCCATGCCTAGAGCGATTTGGAGCGGCGCCATCAGCTTCGGGCTGGTGAACGTGCCCGTGAAGCTCTACAGCGC
>JAICYE010000450.1 GCA_025934385.1 Acidimicrobiia bacterium
AGCGGTCCGGCCGGGGCGTCGGTCGGTCCCGGCATCGCCAGCAACCAGGTCGTGGTCAAGTGGATCAACGACAACGGTGGCCTGAACGGGCATCCGATCAAGCTGTTCGTCGCCGACTCGAACTCCGACCCCAACCGGTACTTCGCCCTCGTCAAGCAGATGGTCGAGTCGGACAAGGTCATCGCCTTCATGGGGCAGATGGCGCCGCTCACCGTCGAAGCCGCCGACAAGTACCTGCGGGACAAGCAGATCCCGGTGGTGGGCGGCGACGGCGCCCATGGCTTGTGGGTCCAGAGCCCGGTGCTGTTCTTCCCCGGCCCGTCCTACACCACCCAGTCGGTGGCCACGGCCAAGCTGGCGGTGGATCTCAAGACGCCGAAGGTGGCCATGTTCTACTGCGCCGAGGCGCAGCCCTGTCAGGTCGGCCATGACGCCCTCCACAGCAAGCTGAAGGACGAGAAGGCGCCTGATGCCCAGATCGTCTACGAGGCCAAGGTCTCGCTGGCCCAGCCCGACTTCTCGGCCGAGTGCCTCCAGGCCAAGAGCAAGGGCGCCCAGGCCGTGATCGTCTTCGTCGACGCCGCCGCCGCTTCCCGGGCGACGCGTTCCTGTATCCAGCAGGGCTTCCGCCCGCAGTGGCTCACCAGTCCCCTCACGTCGGCCCACGCCGACGACCCCAACAACGACGGGATGGCCAACCCCGTCGCCGTCTTCCCCTGGTTCGCCGAGGACACGCCGGCCGAGCGCCTGTTCCACGAGGTGGTGCGGCGTTACAACCCGAGCCTGACCGTCAACGCCACGACGGCGGTGGTATGGGTGGCCGGGCAGATGCTCCTGGCCGCCAGCAAGAACCTCCCGGCCGACAACCCGACCGCCGCCGACGTCATGAAGGGGATGTGGACCATCCACAACACGACGTTCGACGGGCTGTTGGCCGACCCGGTGACCTTCACCCAGGGTCAGCCTTCCCCCGACCACTCCTGCTACTTCCTCGTGCAGATCAAGAACGGCGCCTACATCGCTCCACAGGGCTCGAAGCCGCAATGCCTGTGACGCGGCTGCTGGCCCTGTTCTGGGACCGGGTCGCCGGCGTGGCCTGCGTGGCCGTGGCCGTGGTCCTCCTGATCGTCGGCTGGTTCCAGGTGAGCGCTCAGTCGGCCGCCGGCGATCAGATCCCCTACGTCATGTCGGCCGGGATCGGCGGGCTCTTCCTGCTGTGGATCGGTACGACGCTGTGGCTGTCGGCCGATCTCCGGGACGAGTGGCGCAAGCTCGACGTGATCGACGAGAGCCTCCGCCGCCTGGCCGAGAACGACCCCGCCGCCGACGATGAGACGATCTCGCTCCAGGAGGCGCCGGTCACCGCCTATCCCCGCCCGGCCGGCGCCCGGCAGTGAACCGGCCCCACCGGTGACCAGGCCCGACAGCGCTGGACGGGCGCCCTGGGCGACCCCCGACCTCGTGCGCCTGATCGCTTTCGTCGCGGCCGGCGCGGGGGGTTGCGCCGTTGCCTGGACGGGCGCGTCGGCCCACGCCGAGCTGCGGGACCAGACCGGCTGGATCGCCCTCGGCGTCGTTGCCTTCGGGGTGGCGGTGGCGGGCCAGTCGCGGTGGCTCCGCCAGGGCCGCCGGGCCGTGGCCGCCCACGCCACCCGGGTGCTGGGTGAGGCCGCCGCCCTCGTGCCGGACCAATCGGGACCGGCTCCGGTGATGGCGGCGACGGAACAGGTCGTGTCGGCCGACGGGCTGCGCCGCTTCCACCGTCCCGACTGCCCGATCGCCGCCGGCCGGGGCTGGAGCCCTCTGCCCCGGCGGACCCACGAAGCGGCCGGCCGGATCCCCTGCGGGATCTGCCTTGCCGCCGCGCCGCCCGATCTCCTGGCCCGCCCGTGAGCGATCTGGTTCCCTACCTCATGATCGGCATCGCCACCGGGTCGATCTACGCCCTGGCGGCGGTGGGGCTGGTCCTGACCTTCAAGACCTCGGGGATCTTCAACTTCGCCCACGGCGCCCAGGCGGCCGCCGCCGCCTACGTCTTCTTCGAGTTCTACGAGCGCGACCATCTCAGCTGGCCGCTGGCCGGTCTCATCACCCTCGTCCTCGTCGGGGTGGTGGGCGGCCTCGTCCTCGAGCGGCTGGCCGCCGGCCTGGCCGGCGCGCCGCTCACCGCCCGGGTGGCGGCCACGATCGGGTTGCTGGTGGGGACCCAGGCCACCCTGGAGAAGATCTTCGGCGCCCAGGCGCTGATCGTCCGGTTCTTCCTGCCCACCGACCGGATCCAGCTGCCCGGCTTCGTCGTCCGCGTCGACCAGATCATCGTGACGTTCCTGGCCCTGGCGGCAACCCTGGCGCTGTTCTGGTTCCTCCGGACCCGCCGGCTGGGCATCGCCATGCAGGCGGCCATCGAGGACCCCGACCTGTTGGCCGCCAAGGGGTTCAGTCCCATCCGGGTGCGGCGGTGGGCGTGGATCATCGGATCCTGCTTCGCCAGCATCTCCGGCATCCTGCTGGCCCCCATCACCAGCCTCAACTCCTCGGTGCTGACCCTGCTGGTGTTCTACGCCTTCGGGGCGGCGGCGGTCGGCATGTTCGACAGCCTCCTCCTGACCCACGTCGGCGGCGTGGCCATCGGTGTCGGCGCGTCGCTGTTGACCAAGTACATCCACGGCGGCGGCGCCCTGGCCGGCCTGCCGTCGTCGCTGCCGTTCATCGTGCTGTTC
>JAICYE010000275.1 GCA_025934385.1 Acidimicrobiia bacterium
ACCAACCGGGTGATCTCGCTGGGCCTCGACGTGGGGTGGCGCCGGCGGACGGTGCGATCCCTCGGACTGGCACCGGGCGGGGTGGTGCTCGACCTCGCCTGCGGGACGGGCGACCTCTGCCGGGAGCTGGCGGCGCAGGACCTTGGACCGGTCGGCGTCGACCGGTCGGCGGGAATGCTGGCTGCCGCCCGTTCGGCCGGCGGTGCCCGGCGGGTGGCCGCACGGTCCGGTGCTGCGCCGGCCGGCGGTGCCCGGCGGGTGGCGGCACGGTCCGGTGCTGCGCCGGCCGGCGGAGACGACCGCCCGCCGGCACAATCCGGCGCCACCGTGGTGCCCGCCCCGCTCGTGCGGGGCGACGCCCTCCTCCTGCCCTTCCGCTCCGGCGCCTTCGACGGCGTCGTGTGCGGCTTCGCCCTGCGGAACTTCGCCGCCCTCGCCCCGGTGCTGGCCGAGTGCGCCCGGGTCCTCCGGCCCGGCGGCCGCCTCGCGCTGCTGGAGGTCGACGCCCCCTCGCAGCCGCTCCTCCGGTTCGGCCACCGGCTGTGGTTCGGCCGGGTCGTGCCGTTCGTCGGCGGCGTGGTGGCCGCCCGCTCCGGCGCCCCCCGGGCCGGGGCCGCCGCCGCCTACCGCTACCTGCCCGCCTCCGTGGCCTACCTGCCCCCGACATCGGAGCTGCTCGCCCTGATCTCCTCCGCCGGCTTCACCTCCGTCGAACGGCACCCGCTCTCCGGCGGGATCGCCCAACTCCTGTGCGGGACGCGCTCATGACGGCGTCCCCCGGCGTCACCGACCGTCTCGGCGGGCTCGTCAGCCGGGCCCGGGCGTTGGTCCCCGGTGAGGTCGACGATCTTCTCGACGCCCTCGCGCCCGACGGCTTCGCCTGGCTCCGGGCCGGCGGCGGCTTCGTCACCGCCGGGGTCGCCGCCCGGATCCCGGTTCCCACCGGGCCGGCCCGGTTCGAACGGGCGGCGGAGGCGGTCGCCGGGGCGCTGCGGTCCATCGCCGCCGACGGCCCGGGCCCGATGGCCGACGGCGGGCCGGGCGCCGGCCCGATCGCCGTCGGAGCGCTGCCGTTCGACGACCGCCGTCCCGGATCGCTGGTGGTGCCGGCCGTCGTCGTCGTGCGCCGGACCGACGGAACGGGCTGGGTGACCACTGTCGATCCTGCCGGAGAGGCGGACGGAACGGGCTCGGTGATCACCGCCTGGGCCGTCGGAGCGGCCGGCGAGGGCGACCCCGAGCGGTCCACCCACCGTAACGGTGCCTATTCCGCTCGGGGTGCCCACGACGGTACGGTCGGCGCCGGGGTCAACGGCCACCCGGGGGCCGGGCAGGGGGCCGCCGTCGTGCTGTCGGAGGATCCGGGCCGGGCGGTGTGGACGGAGTCCGTCCGGCGGATCCTCTCGGCCATCGATGCCGGCGACGTCCGCAAGGTCGTGCTGGCCCGGCAGCTCGTCGTGGAGGCTGGTTTCGCCTTCGACCGCCGGGCGGTGCTCGACCGGCTGCGTCGCAGTCACCGGTCGTGCTTCACCTACGCCGCCGGCGGCTTCGTGGGGGCCAGCCCCGAGCTGCTGGTGCGCCGGCGGGGCCACGAGGTGGCGTCGTGCCCGATGGCCGGCACGGTGCGCCGGGGCGCCACATCCGACGAGGACGAGGCGCTCACCGCCGGGCTGCGCCGCTCGGTCAAGGAGGCCGAGGAGCACCGGCTGCTGGTCGAGGCCGTGGTGGCGGCGCTGGCGCCGGTGTGCGCCGGCTGGCCGGCGGCGGGGGAACCCGACGTCGTCCGCTTCCCCACCGTGTCGCATCTGGCCACCCGGGTGAGCGGTGTCCTGCGCCGGCCGGCACCGTCGGCGCTGGCCCTGGCCGGGCTGCTCCACCCGACGCCGGCGGTCGGGGGCCTGCCCCGGGCCGAGGCCCTGGCCACGATCGCCGCCCTGGAGGGCTTCGACCGGGGGCTCTACGCCGGGCCGGTCGGCTGGGTCGACGCCGCCGGCGACGGTGAATGGGCGGTGGCGCTGCGGGGCGCCCAGCTCGACGGCTCCCGGGCCCGTCTGGTGGCCGGCGCCGGAATCGTGGCGGGGTCCGACCCCGACGCCGAATGGGCCGAGACCGAGATGAAGCTCCGGCCGATGCTGGCCGCCGTCGACGCCCTGCCGGACTGAGCCGGATCGTGGCCCCACGGGCGCCACCGCAACCGGTCGCGCCCGGGATGGTGTTTACGGCCGTCGATGCCGCCCCGGCGCGACCGGTCGCACCCCGTGGCGGGGCGCGTCCGCTTTGGCGATCGCCTCGGCCACGGCGGCCCAGGCCTGCCGGTGGCGGTCGACGTTGGCGGTGCGATCGCCGGTCGGGACGACCAGCACCCGCACGCCGCCGGCGGCCAGCGCCTCGTGCAGTTCCCGTTCGATGTCGGCCGCCCGCTCGACCCGCCGGGCCGGGACGCCGTAGGCCTCGGCCACGTCCGCCGGGTCGGCCTCGGGCGGCGTGCCGAAGAGCAGCTCGAACCGGTCCGGCGGCAGGGCCGCCTGGGGCAGGAACGAGAAGATCCCCCCGCCGCCGTTGTCGACGACGACGAACACGGCATCGAGTCCCCGGCGCCGCGCCCCGAGGAGGCCGCCGGCGTCGTGGAGAAACCCGAGGTCTCCGAGGAGCCCGACCACCGGACGGTGGCCGCCGGCGGCGAGGCCCAGCGCCGTCGAGACCAGTCCGTCGATCCCGTTGACACCGCGGTTGGCATAGATCTGCGAGGGAACCCGTCCGGCGAAGCCCTCGAGGTCGCGAACCGGCATGCTCGAGGCGACGAACATTGCCGGTTCGACCGGCGAGGCGGCGCAGGCGGCTGCCACGTCGCGGGCCACCCGGCCCTCGAACGGCCGGTCGTTTGCGTCGAGGACGGCGTCGAGCGCCGCCCGGGCCATCGCCTCGGCCCCGAGCCAATCGTCATACCAGTCGCCGGCCGGCGCGCCGTTGGGGCGCTCGGCCAGATCGGTCAGGTCGGGAAGGGCCGGCGCCCGCTCGGCCGCCGTTCGGTTCGGGTCGAGCCAGGCCCCCTCCGGATCGACGAGGATCTGGGGGACGGACGGGTCGAGCCAGGCCATGGCGACCTTCGACGTCAGCGGCCCGCCGTACCGGATGACCAGTTCGGGCCGGTGGGCCTCGGCGAAACCGGGCGCCCGCAGCAGGGCCTCGTAGGCGGTGACGACACCCGCGACAGCTGTGGCCCCGGCTGCCCCGGCGGTCCCGGCTGCGCCGGGCGACCGGCGGCCCGAGATGGCATCGGCCAGGAGCGGCCAGCCGAGGGCGGCGGCGACGGCGACGGCCTCCGGCGGGCTCCCCCACCCGGCCACGACGAGGCCCCGCTCCGCCGTCCGGATCCGCTCGACCAGCGCCTCCTCCTCGCTGGCCCCCAAGACCGGCACCGACCGGCGCGACACGACCCACGGCCGCCCGTCCGCCCGTCCCGGCTCCGCCGCCTCCCGGGCCACCCCCCCACCGGCCGCAGGCGACACCGCCGCGCCCGCCGCCTCGACCGCGGTGGACTCGACCGGCACGAGCGGTTCCCGGAAGGCGACGTTGAGGTGGACCGGCCCGGCGGGCGGGCCGGCGGCCTCGGCCCAGGCCCGGGCGGCGATGGGCCGCCAGGCGCCCCGGGCGGCCGGATCGCCGTCGGCCGGCAGGTCGGCGAAGAACCGGACGGCCGGTCCGTAGAGGCGGATCTGGTCCGTGGTCTGGGGGGCACCGGTGGCGCGGAGCTCGGCCGGCCGGTCGGCGGTGCAGACGAGGAGGGGCACCCGGGAGTGATCGGCTTCGAGCACCGCCGGGTGGAAGTGGGCGGCGGCCGTCCCCGATGTGCAGAGCACCAGCGCCGGGCGACCCGACGCCTTCCCGAGCCCGAGGGCGAAGAACGCCGCCGAGCGCTCGTCGAGGTGGACGTGGAGGCGGATCCGGGCATCGCCGGCCAGGGCGAGGGCCAGCGGCGCCGACCGCGACCCCGGTGCCAGCACGGCATCGGTCAGCCCGGCCCGGGCGAGTTCGTCGACCAGGGTGCCGGCACACGCCGCACTCGTCACCACCACAGCCAACGCCGTTCCCGATGCGATCGGGCCGGAGCCGGCCAGGCCGAATTCCGTGGGTGCGTCCGGCCAGCGGGGTGCGTGGCAGCATCCCTCCGGTGAGCGACATCGACGTCGCGGTGGAGGACGGTCCGGGCCGTCGGCTGGTGCTGCTGCACGGCTTCACGCATGGGCCACGGTCGTGGGACGCCCTCATCGCCGCCCTCGACCCCCCGTGCGAGATCGTGCGGGTCATCCTCCCGGGCCA
>JAICYE010000223.1 GCA_025934385.1 Acidimicrobiia bacterium
GCCTCTCGGCGACGTGGCCCGACCTCGGCGACCTGGGCCCGGGGGCGACGAAGACCTTCAAGATCACGGTGAAGATCCCGCCGGGCTCGGCCCCGGGCAAGCTCACCGCCCTGGCGGTGGCCAACGGCATCTGCCCGGCGGCGCCACAGCCGACCGTCGATCTGCGTCAGCCGGCTCCCCTGCCCCTGGCTCCGTCCCCCGATGACATCCCGGTCGGCGGCTCGGCCACGGTCGACGGTCCCACGATCGGCGTGTGCACCGTGCCCACCCTCACGAACGACACGATCGCCGCGGCCAAGGCGGCGCTGGAGGGCGCCGGCTGCACCCTCGGCAACGTGACCGTCGGCGGCCCCGCCCCGACCACCACCGGCATCGGCAAGGTCGTCGACCAGGGCACGCCGCCCAACACCACCGTCCCCCTCGGGACGCCGGTCGACATCACCGTCAACGGCCCGCTGTGCACCGTCCCGACGTTGGCCGGTCTGACGCCCGACCAGGCGAAGACGGCGCTCGAGGCCGCCGGCTGCAAGCTCGGCACCGTGACCACCGGCCCGCCCGGGAACCCCAACGATGGCGGCAAGATCACGAGCCAGAACCCCCCGGGCGGGGACAAGGTCCCGGTGGGGACGACGGTCGACGTGGTCGTCGCCCCGCCGGCCTGCGTGGTGCCCGTCGTCACCGGCCTGACCGAGGCCGACGCCAAGGCCAAGCTCGAGGCGGCCGGCTGCAAGCTCGGCGACGTGACCCCCGGTCCCGACAACCCCGGCGAGGCGGGCAAGGTCACCGACCAGGGCACGCCCGGCGGGACCCAGGTGCCGGCCCTCACGCCGGTCAACGTCACCATCGCCGGCCCGACCTGCGCCGTGCCCGACGTGAACGGCCTGAGCGAGGCCGACGCCCGGAGCAAGGTCGAGGCGGCCGGCTGCGTGCTGAACGCGACGCAGAAGAACACCGACAACCCGTCCGACGTCGGCAAGGTGACGTCGCAGAACCCGACGCCGGGGATGCTGCTGCCCAAGGGTTCGCCGGTGAATGTCACGCTCGGGGTGCAGGTGCTCGGCGCGAGCCTGACCCGGCCCGACGCGACGGACCAGGGCGCCGGCGCCGGCGCCGGCGCCGCCCCGACGCTGGCCAAGACCGGTGGCGTCGTCGCTGCCGGGCTCGCCCTGTGGTTGCTCCTCGGCGGCCTGCTGAGCCAGCTGGCCGGCTCGGAGCGGCTGTGGCGTCTGGCCCGGCGGCTGAAGGGCTAGCCAGCCGCAGCACCCATCGGCGACGGCCCGGTCCCACTCGTGGGGGCCGGGCCGTCGACGCGTCGCCGGCCCCGCCTCACGCCTCTTCGGCGAGCCGGTAGCGCAGGAAGAGGTAGCCGGCCTCCTCGCAGAGGGAGCGCAGCGCCAGCTCCGTCGGTGGGGCCACCGGCGGGCCGGCAACGATGCGTTTGGCTTCCCCCGAGACGAGGACGGGAGCGATGGTGAGGCAGACCTCATCGAGGACGCCGGCGCCGGCCAGGGCACCGTTGAGGCTCGGCCCGCCCTCGGCCAGCACGTGGCGGAACCCCCGCTCCCCCAACAGTTCCACGGCCCGGAGCAGGTCGACGCGGCTCTCGCCGGCCACGACCATGTCGGCCACCTTGGAGGCCCGCAGGGCGTCGGCGGCCGGTGCCCGCCGGTGGGTCACGACGAGCGGCCGCCGGTCGGCGGCGGTGAAGAACGGCGAGTCCCAGTCGAGCTGCAGCGATCCCGACACGACGGCAATCGGCACCGCCGCCGGGCCGTAGCGCTCGGCCCTCACCGTGCCGGCGGCGACCAGCACGACGTCGGCCAGCGACCGCAGGGTGGCGAAGACGCGCCGATCGGAGGGGCCGCCGAGGCCGCCGGAGCGCCCGTCCACCGCCGTGGCCCCGTCGAGGGAGGCGATCATGTTCAGCCGGACCGCGGGCCGTCCGGTCACGACCGGCAGGTCGCGGTAGACGTCGAGCGGCTCGACCGGGTCGGCCGGTTCGGGGAAGAGCTGGCGCACGCCCCCGAGTCTCTCGCGTCGGAGACCGGGGGCCGGTGCGCCTCTCGTGCTCCGGCCTGCGCGGGCTCAGTGCGCCGGCCGGACCGGACTAGTCGCCCGCAGGGGGATGGACGACGCTGTGGTGGCTGAGCAACCGCCTCCACCCTCCACGGAATCTCCGCGAATCCCTGTCGAAGGCGGCGAATCTCAACCTCATCTGCCTCAATCACAACAGCAGTAACTTTGATGTACAACCGTTGCGAGACAAGGGCTTCGGGTCCGCGCCGTTCATCGATGGTTCTTTTACGATCCGCCTCGGCGCGGGGTGTGTGCATCGTGGAGGCGGTGGATTCATGGTGGCCGTGGATCATCCCCGGGCCGACTGCGGTCATGCGGCCGCGCTCACCCAGCAGTGCGGTCGGTGCCTCCGGTGGTGTTGCCCGGAGTGCTACGCCCCCTGGACGGCGCTGGCCTGCGACGACTGCCGGGCCGAGGCCTGGGCCGCCGAGGCCCCGGCCGGATCCGCCTCCGGGCCGGCCGTGCTGACCGGCCTGGGCAGCGGCACCGGCGCCGAGGGCGAGGCGGCGGCCGACGTCCGCTGCCGCGACCGGACGGGCCGCCGTGTGGCGGCCGGGCCCCACCGGCACCGGGAGCGGGCCGACGTCCGCAGCCTGGCCGCCCGGGTCGCCGATCTGGAACGCCGTCTCCAGGAGCTGCGCCGGGGAACCTGAGCGGGGCCCTCGCAGGGCGGCCACGTCGGGACTTCGTGGCGCGGACGTGGAGATTGTGTGGCAATCGACACCGCCTCGCAGGGGCGGACGGGCGCCCCGCCGTACCTTCCGGGCATGGTGACCTCCACGTGTACGGAACTGCAGGCGGCGATGATTTCCTGCGGCGGCGTTCGTCAGAGCGGTGTGGTGCAACCCGGGGGCGATGCGACCGTGGTGCTCGCCGTCGGCGGCACCGAGATCGCCCGCTGGCCGCTGGCGGGGTCGTCCCGGCCCGACCTCGAGGTGATCGACGAGCTGGCCCGGCTGGCCCTGACCGTCCGCCGGTTCGGCGGCGAGATCGGCCTCCGCCACGCCGGGCCCGAGTTGCTGGGGCTCATCGACTTCGTCGGCCTCGCCGACGTGCTGACCGCCTAGGCGTCGAGACGGGGCGGCAGCCCGAAGAAGGCGAAGAGGTCGGTGTCGAGGAAGTTGTGGTGCCCGACGATCTTCCCGCCGGCCACGTCGAGCACCTGGATGGCCCAGGGCTCCCAGCCGCCGGCCGGATCGGGCCGGTAGGACCCGAAGGCGGCCTGGCCGTTGGCCGCCGTGGCCACGAGGCGGGAGCCCCGGCAGCCGATTCCCCGGCCGAGAAACCACCGGGCCATCTCCTCCGGGCCCCGGAGCCAGAAGTCGTAGGGCGGCATCGACATCACGGCGTCCTCGTGGAGGAGCGCCACCAGCCCGGTGATGTCGTACCGCTCGAACGCCGCCACGTAACGGGCCAGGAGCTCGGCCTGGGCCGGGTCGGAGACCTCGGCCCGGGACCGGTCGCCGTCGACGTCGCGGGCCGCCAGCGTCGCCCGGGCCCGCTGGAGGGCGCTGTTGACCGACGCCACGGTGGTGTCGAGCAGCTCGGCCACCTCCGCCGCCTGCCAGCGGAGCACCTCCCGGAGGATGAGCACCGCCCGCTGCCGGGCCGGGAGGTGCTGGAGGGCGGCCACGAAGGCCAGCCGGACCGACTCCCGGGCCACCGCCAGGTCCTCGGGATTGCCGTCGGGCGGGAGGACGCGGTCGTCCGGGACGGGCGTGACCCACAGATTCTCGGCCAGCATCGGGCCGATCTCGCCGTCGGCCGGGTGGGCGGGGCCCATGTCCATCGGGCGGGCCCGGCGCTGGCGGCCCCGGAGCATGTCCAGGCAGACGTTGGTGGCGATGCGGTACAGCCACGACCGCACGGCCGAGCGGCCCTCGAACGTGTCGACGTTCTTCCAGGCCCGGACCATCGTCTCCTGGACGGCGTCGTCGGCCTCGAAGGCCGAGCCCAGCATCCGGTAGCAGTAGCCGGTGAGCGGGCGGCGGTACTGCTCCAGCTCCTCCAGCCAGGCTTCGTCGGACCCGGCGGTGTCGCGGCGCACGGCCATGGAGGGCCAGCCTAACGATCGTCGCGGCCGGGCGGTGCCCGAGCGGCGGCCGGATCAGCGTCCGCCCGCCACCTGGCCGACGGTGCGGACGACGATGCGGCCGGCGTCGCGCTGGTGTCGGACCCAGTCGAGGAACATGGTGAAGTCCTTCGTGGTGATGCGGTACTCGTCGGCGAACTCGGTGGGCCCTCCGATGTCGTGGAAGACGTAGTTCAGCCACCGGCCGGGTTGGGCCGCCCAGGCCTGCGCCTCGAGCGAGGCCGGCGTGTCGGACGTCGTCACGTTCCGGGGGGTGCGGATGGCGTAGCGGTCGGCGGGCGGGACGGTCTCGACGCCGCCGGAGGCGCCCCGGCCGTCGGCGTAGCCGCAGTGGCGGACGACGTCTTCGCTGCTGGCGTCGTACTCGCCGTAGGGGTAGGCGAACGACACCGGATGGAAGCCCTGCGCCAGCAGATCCCGGCGTCCGCCGCAGATCTCGTCGACCTGGGCGGCCCGCGACAGTGTCGGCAGGTGGGGATGGGTGCGGGTGTGCCCGGCGATCTCGTTGCCGTCCCGGGCGAAACGGTGGATCTGGCCCCAGGTGAGCGACTCGGGGTCGTCGCCGGTGTTCACCGACCGGCTGATGATGAAGAACGTGCCGCGGAGATGGCGCGCCGCCAGGAGCGTCCCGACCGCGGCCTGGCTCGCCCGTCCGTCGTCGAAGCTGTCCTCTGAGCAGCACCTTTGTCGTGCGAGGGTGCTCGCGTTGGGGCCCGAATGTTGAAACGATGGCCTCTACTCTCTGCTGTCACAAGGAGTTGAGGCCATCGTGCTTGTGACCATAAACCGAACCGGACCCCGTGGGAAGCACTGCTGCCGGCGGAGTGCC
>JAICYE010000441.1 GCA_025934385.1 Acidimicrobiia bacterium
GGGCGCCCGACCGCCGGAGGGACGACGACCGTCCGGACGGGGGCGGCGAGGTCGATTCCCAAGGCACGGGCCCGGGCCCGGCCGGCCGCATCGACCGGGACGCCGTCGAGGAGGCACCGGGCCAGCTCCTCGGCGCCGGTGTCGGCGGCCCGCCGGTGGGGGACGGCGATCGCCTCGACGGCGCAGAGCAACCGACGGCTTTCCGGGTCGGTGCGGGAACCGAGGACGGCGGCGCCCAGGGCGTCGAGGAGCTGGTCGACCTCGTGGCCGTCGCGGGCGTCGGCCAGGAGCTGATTGGCCAGCAGCAGGGCCTCGCCGGCGCCGCCCGGCCGCTCCTCCACGGCCCAGGACCGGAAGAGGACGCCCCGGGCCAGGGCGGCCGGGTGGTGGGCGAGGACGCCGGGGAGAAGCGATGCCGCGAGGAGGTCGAGGTCGTAGAGGCAGAAGATCGTGGCCGGGCGCCGCTGGACCAACCGGTTGCAGAGCGCCTCGTACTCCAGCAGCGGGCCGGCGGGATCGCCGACCCGGTGCTGGCGCAGGAACCAGCTGAGGTCGCCGGCCGCCCGGACCCGGGGGTAGCCGCCGTCGGCGTAGCCGGCGACCAGCGCGTCCCACCGGTCGAAGGTCTCATCGGGCCGGAACCGGCCCTCGGTGAGGTAGGCCGTCGACGGCAGGACGGTGAGCTGATCGGGCCCGCTCTTCCGCCCGGGGTCGAGCCGGGCGGCCACCGCCGGCGTGTCGTGGTCGTCGGCGATGCAGAGGCACTTGTCGCCCTCGGCGTATCCGGCGCCGAAGAAGGCGGCGAGGAGGTCGTCGCGCTCCTCGGGGCCCCGGTAGAGCACGCAGACGTGTTCCCGGTCGCCGAGAGCGACGCCCGACAGCCCGGTGTCGTTCACGACCGGCCCCCCACCAGGCGCTCGTGGACGGCGACGATCTTGAACGCCAGCCGCAGGTTGAAGCAGACCTCGGGGTCGGACAGGTCGCGCTCCAGGATCGACTCGATCTTGCGCAGCCGGTACTTGAGCGTCGAGATGTGGACGTACAGCGCCGTGGCCGCGGCCGACGGGCCGCCGGTCTCGAGGAGGACCCTCAGCGTCTGGGTGAGCTCGCCGTGGTCGCGGAGCGGGCCCAGCCAGCGCTCGGCGAAAGCGGCCAGCTGGTCCCTGTCGCGCTTCTCGTAGAGCAGGGCGTAGATGCCGAGGTCGTCGTAGCCGGCGGGGGCGGGCTCGCCGGGCAGGGCGGCCAGCACGTCGACGACCCACCGGGCCCGCTCCACGCCGGCGCCGAAGGCGCCGGGATCGTCGCAGCGCGGGCCCCAGCCGGCCAGCAGCGGGAATCCCCGCTTGGCGGCCTGGGCCCGGGCCTGGCCCGCCACCTCGGCCGGGCCGTCCGGGTGCTGGCCGGGGAGGAACACGACGACGGCGTCGCCGTCCACGCCGACCACCGGCGCCGGCCCGCCGGCCGGTCTGGTCGCCCGGAGGGCGTCGCGCACCACCGGCTCGAGCCGGTTCGCCGTGTCCACGACTTCCGGGGGACACCCCCGAACCCCGGCGGCGGGCCGGGCGCTGAACACCAGCGGCCAGTGCGGCTGCTCGAGATCGTGGCCGAGGCGCCGGCCCTGGATCACGAGGCTCTCCATGGCCGGCGTCGACGCCGCCGAGCGGCCGGCCAGCAGGTCGAGGAACAGCACCCGCTGGTCGCGGTCGAGGAGCCGGCACAGCCGGTCCTCGGCCCGGAGGAGCAGGGCGACGACGGGGGCGGCGGCCTCCAGCGTGGCGTAGGCCACACGGTCGACGGCGGCGACCACGAGGAAGCCCAGCAGCTCGCCCCGGGCCGCCACCGGGGCCACCAGCCGGGCGGGGCTGGATCCGCTCCGAGGCAACTCGACCAGCGCCGGGCCGGCCGGGGGCTCGGGGGTGTCCCCCGAAAAGGCCGTGTCGGAGCCGGGGCCCGACCGCAGGAGTTCCCGCACCAGGGGCCCGCCCGACCGGGCGAGGGCGACACCGCCGGCTCTGTCGGGCGGAGCCGACGCCAGCACGGCCAGGAACGGGTCCTGCAGAACGGCGACGGAACCGGTCAGGCGGGCCACCGCGTCGACGGTGGCGGCGACGTCGGCCCCGTCCACCGCCGCCTCCATGAGCCGGCGCTGGGCCTCGCGGCCGTCGGCTCCGGCGGGGGCGGCGGCATCGAGCCGGGCCAGTCGCACTCCACCGGCGGACCGGCCATCGGGGACGAGTGGCGGGGCGACGGAGTCCTGGAGCCGGCGGGTCGCGATAGCCATGGACGGGGACATTAATTCTGGGAATCCCCGGAAACCAGAGCCATTTATCGTCTGATTCGGCCAATTTCTGGCCGGGTCTCCGCGATGTGCCGAGCCGGTCGGGCTGACCCTGGTGGGCCGCGGCTGGCCCCGGCGCCCCCGGATCGGGCGAGGGTCCCGGCGATACCATCCGGCCGTGGGCCTCGGACGGGCGACAGTCGCCGTCTGCCTGGCACTGTGCCTGGTGCCGGTGCCGGCGGCGGCGCGGTCGGGCCCATCGGATCGGCCCGGGCCCGGCGCTGGTCCGCCGGCCGGCGGGCTCGACCCGACGTTCGGGCAGGGCGGCAAGGTCGTGGTCCGGCCGCCCGGGGAGGCGGGGGAGTGGCCCGGCGGCCAGGCCGTCCAACCCGACGGCGACATCGTCGTCGCCGGTACGGCCGCCCCGGCCCGGTACGGCTACGTGTTCCTGCTGCTGCGGTTCCTGCCCGACGGCCGGCTCGACC
>JAICYE010000085.1 GCA_025934385.1 Acidimicrobiia bacterium
ACGGGCTGGCGGGTGCGCCGCATCTTGGCGGCGATGTCGGTGACGGCGTGGTAGACCTCGAGCAGGTTGTTGCCGTCGACCTGCACGCCCTCGATGCCGTAGCCGATGGCCTTGTCGATGAACTGCTTGCACTTGAACTGATCGCGCGACGGCGTGGACAGGCCGTAGCCGTTGTTCTCGATCAGGAAGATGACCGGCAGGTTCCAGACGGCGGCGACGTTCATGGCCTCGTGGAAGTCGCCCTCGCTGGTGCCGCCGTCGCCGGAGAAGACCGCCACGACCCGGTCGGAGCCGGACAGCCGGCCGGCCAGGGCCAGGCCGCAGGCCACCGGCAGCATGGCCCCGAGGTGGCTGATCATGCCGACGATCCCGTGCTCCAGCGTGCCGAAGTGGAAGCTGCGGTCCCGCCCCGAGGTGAAGCCGCCCTCCCGGCCGAGGAGCTGGCGCAGGAGCCGGTCGAGGTCGACGCTGCCCCTGGCGGCTCCCGCCGCCGTTGTCGGGGGGACACCCCCCAACCCCCGGGGGGCCGTGAACACGCCGAGGTTGCGGTGCAGTGGCAGGACGACGTCGCCGTCGTGCAGCGCCGCCACCACGCCGACGGCGATGGCCTCCTGCCCGATGCCGGAGAACCACTTCGACAGCCGCCCCTGACGGAGCAGCCGCAGCATCTTCTCCTCCACCAGCCGGGGCAGCAGCAGCTTCCGGTAGAGGGAGGCCAATTCGACGTCGTCGGTTGTGATCACGATCAGCTGGCGTTCATCGGGGCTTCAGATCTTCGCTGTCAAGCTGCGGGCCATGCGAGTTCTGGTGGTCGAAGACGAGCGGCACCTGGCCGGCGGAATCAAGCGCGGTCTGGAGGCGGAGGGCTTCGCCGTCGACATCGCTTTCGACGGGCCCGACGGGCTCGAGCGGGCCACCGAGGGCGACTACGACGCCATCGTCCTCGACATCATGCTGCCCGGCATGAACGGCTACAAGATCTGCTCGACCCTCCGGGAGGGGGGCAACTGGACGCCGATCATCATGCTCACCGCCAAGGACGGCGAGCTCGACGAGGCCGAGGCGCTCGACACCGGCGCCGACGACTTCCTGTCGAAGCCCTTCTCCTACATCGTGCTGGTGGCCCGCATCCGGGCGCTGCTGCGGCGGGGCGGGCGGGAGCGGCCACCCGTCCTCGAAGTGGGCGACCTGCGCCTCGACCCGGCCGCCCACCGGTGCTGGCGGGGCGAGGTGGAGATCACCCTCACCCCCCGGCAGTTCTCGCTGCTGGAGTACCTCATGCGCAAGGCCGGCGAGGTGATCTCCAAGGCCGAGATCCTCGAGCACGTCTGGGACTACGCCTTCGAGGGCGATCCCAACATCGTCGAGGTCTACGTCCGGCACCTGCGCAAGCGGATCGACGAGCCGTTCGGCCGCAACGCCATCCAGACGGTGCGCCTCGTCGGATACCGCCTCGCCGCCGACGGGGGCTGAGAAACTGGGGCCGTGAGGCCCTTCTCGACCGTCCGGGCCCGGACCGTCCTCGGGGCGTCGCTGGCGCTCGGCATCGCCCTCCTCCTGAGCGCCTCGACGGCCGGGGCGCTGCTGCGCCGCTCGCTGATCCGCAACATCGACTCGGTGGCCGAGGTGCGGGCGGCCGACGTCGCCGCCCTGGCCGGCGCCGGCCGGCTGCCGGAGGGCCTCTCGTCCGACAACGGCGAGATCGTCCAGGTGGTGGGCGCCGACGGCCGCGTGCTGGCCGTCTCCCTGCCCGGGGCCGACGGGCGCCCGATGTCGTCGCTGCTGCCGGCGGCCGGTCGGTTCAAGGCCGCCACGGTGGAGCACCTCGACGGCGGCATCGGCACCGACGGCGAGTACCGGCTGCTGGCCCTGCGGGCGGCGGGCGCCGCCGGCTCCCCCGTCGTCTACGTGGCGACCGGCCTCGACGCGGTGGAGCACAACGTCGCCGTCCTCAGCCGGTTGATCTTGTTCGGCCTGCCGGCGCTGCTGCTGCTGGTGGCGCTGTCGGCCTGGCTGGCCGTGGGTCGGGCGCTGCGGCCGGTGGAGGCGATCCGGGCCGAGCTGGCCGACATCTCCGCCCGCGCCCTCGACCGCCGGGTGCCGGAGTCGGGCTCCGGCGACGAGGTGGACCGGCTGGCGCAGACGATGAACGCCATGCTCGACCGGCTGGAGGCGTCGGCCGAACGGGAGCGCCGGTTCGTGGCCGACTCGTCGGAGGAGCTCGTCGCCCCGCTGGCCGCCACCCGGGCCCAGCTCGAGGCCGGGCTGGCCGCCGCCCCCGCCGGTCCCCGGGAAGGGTGGCCGGCGGCCGGGGCGGAGCTGCTCCGCCAGCACCGGGGGATGGAGCGCCTGGTGCGGGACCTGCTCTACCTGGCCCGGGCCGGTGCCGGCGCCCCCCGGGCGCCGGTGGTGCCGGTCGACCTCGACGACGTCGTGCTGTCCGAGGTGATCCGGCTCCGAGGGACGGGCCCGGTGCGATTCGAGACCGGCGCCGTGTCGGCAGCCCCGGTCGAGGGCCGGCCCGAGGACCTCCGCCGGGCCGTCCGCAACCTCCTCGAGTACGCCGAGCGCCACGCCCGCTCGACCGTGCGGGTCGGGCTGTGGACGGGCGACGACGGCCACATCACCCTGGTGGTGGAGGACGACGGCAGCGAAAAGCTGCCGGCCGAGACCGACCTCGTGTTCGAGCCGTTCACCCGTGTGCCCGAGCCGCCCTCGTCAGCTGCCCGGGAGACCGGCTCGGGGCTCGCGCTGGCCGTCGTGCGCGACATCGCCGTCGCCCACGGCGGCCGGGTCAACGTGGAGGCGGCCACCCCCGGTTCCCGGTTCATCCTCGAGCTGCCCGCCACGCCGGCCGGCTGACGGCGCCTTCGCCCGCGGGAGCCGCACGATCAGCCGGCCGCCGGGCCCGTCCCCGATGGAGATGCGGCCGCCGTGGGCCTCGACGATCTCCCGGGCGATCGGCAGGCCGAGGCCGCTGCCGCCGGCGTCGCGGCTACGGGCGTCGTCGAGGCGGGTGAACCGGTCGAAGACCCGGCTCCGGTCGGCGGGATCGATGCCGGGACCGTCGTCGGCCACCACGAGCTCGAGCTCACCATCGCCGGCGGCCCGCAGGGTCACGGTCACCGTGGTCCGGGCGTGGCGGGCGGCATTCTCCAGCAGGTTGCGGATCACCCGGGCTAGGTGCTCCTCGCGGCCGGCGACGCCCGCCTCGCCCTCCGGAACGGTGATGTCGACAGCGACCGGCGCGGTCCAGCGTGAGCCGAGGCGGGCCGCCTCGTCGACGACCACGGCGTCGAGGGCGACCCGCTCCGCCGGGGCGGTCAGCAGCGAGGCGTCGCCGTCGTCGCACTGGGCCAGGAAGAGCAGGTCGGCCACCAGCCGCTCCATCCGCCCGTCCTCCTCCAGCAGCCGGGTGGCGGTGGCTTCCCAGTCGGCCTGGTCGGGGTGGGCCAGGGCCACCTCCAGCTCTGCCTGGACGGCGGCCAGCGGGCTCTTCAGCTCGTGGGAGGCGTCGGCCACGAAGCGGCGCTGGCGCTCACCGGCCACCCGGAGCCGGTCGAGCATCTCGTTCATCGTGCGGGCCAGCCGCGTGATCTCGTCGTCACCCGGCGGTTCGGGCACCCGCCGGTCGAGGGCCTCGGCGGTGATCCCGGCCACCCGCGTCCGGATGCCCTCCACCCGCCGCAGAGCCCGGTCGGCGATGAGCCAGCTGACGACGGCCACGAGGGCCAGGAAGGGTGGCCCGCCCCGGGCCAGCAGCCGCTTGAGGGCGGCGTCGCTCTGGCCGACCATCTCGAGTTCGTTGGCGGTGTAGACGGTGTAGCCGGGGTTCGCCCCGGTCGTCGTGAGGGCGACCACCCGGAAGGGATCGGGGGGATCGGGGCGGAGGCCCTTCACGGTGCCGGTGCGGCGGCCTCCGGGCACCGGCGGCCGCCCGGGCAGCATGACCGGGGCGTCGACCATCAGCGGGCTGGCCGAGACGATGCGCCCCGCCGGGTCGGCGACCTGGACGAGGAGGTCGTCGTTGTCCTTGTCGGCGGGGACGGGCAACCGGGCGGGAAGGGCGCCGGCCTCGACGAGGGCGACGACGTCCTCCGCCCGGCGGAGGGCGGCCCGGTCGGTGTCGGCCACCAGCGAACGGTGGAGCAGCGCCGCCACGGCGACGCCGGCGGCCAGGACACCGCACCCCACCACCAGCACGGACGCCGCTGCTGTGCGGGCCCGCACCGAACCGAACATCGGCTCAGCGTGCCACACCGCCCGGGGGCGGCCGCGTCAGTGCGGTTCGGCCGGGCCCACGATGCCCGATTCGACCGTCTCCCCCGTCTCGAGGGTGATCGTCGACTCGTAGACGACCGGCCCTTGGGTGAGGTCGATCTCGGCCGCCGGTTCCCTCAGGTCGATCTCCATCGCCGGCTCCGTGAGGTCGATCTCCACGACGGGCTCCGGCGGCGTTCTGGGGGGCGTGGCGCACCATACGCGTGCGCCACACCCTCCAACAGCCGGACGGGTGCCGGGTTCGGCGGGCTCCGGGCCGAGCGGGCCGGGTTCGGCCGGCTCCGGGCCGACGGGGACGGGCGCGGCCGGCTCGGGCTGCCGGGGGGAGCCGCTGATGCGGGCCTGGTACTTCCGACGCCGATGGAGCCGCCGGGCGCTGCGCCGCCGCCCCCGGGCCGAGCGGGCGGCGAGTGCCCGCCGCCGGCGGGCGAAGATCCTCCGCCGCCGGAGCTGCCGGCGCCGGCCCGCCGCCGGCAGCCGGAACGGCTCCCGCTCCTCCCACTCCTGGCCCTCCTCCTGCTCCTCCCGGACCCGGGCCCGGCGGGCGCCCCAACCCGAGACGGCCAGGACGACGAGGGCCACCGCCAGCCACCCCCACAGCAGCTCGCCGAGCGACCCGGCCACGGCCCCGGTGTGCAGCGGCCGGGACCACAACAGCGCCCCCTGACGGGCCGCCGGTACCCGGTCGGGGCGGCCCTCCCACAGCGTGGCGCCCGAGAACTGGTCGAGGAAGACCACGGTGTTGCCGCCGTCGTCGTGCTGGCCCCGGCCCGGGTCGAACCCGAGGGAGACGCCGGCGATGACGGGCGCCGCCCGGTCGCCGGGCTGGGGCATGAGGAGCCGGGCGACCAGCCCGTCCGGATACTTCCGGCGGACGGCGGCGAGGGCCCGGGTGGCGTCGAGCGCTTCGCCGCCCCGGTCGGCCGACCTGACCGTCACGCTCCTCGGCGGGACCTCCGGGTGCCCCTGCCCGCTCCCCGTCAGCGCCGCCCAGACCCGGTCGGTGCCGGCCGGGACGGCCAGCCGGACGCCGGTCGCCACCACGAGCACCATCGGCGCCGCCACGACGAGGCCGAGGCGCCGGTGGCGGACGCCGCTGCCGCCCTTCCCGTCGGTTCGCCGGCGCCGGGCCCGGCTGAGGACGCCGCTGCCGGCCACCACCAGCCAGCCGATTCCCAGCAGCGCCACCAGCCGGGTCCCGGAGAGGCCGGGCAACTCGTCGAACAGGAACCGGCGGTGGAGCCGCTCGACGAGCGCGGTGAAACCGGCGTCGTGGTCCCGAGCGCCGTTGATACGGGCCCGGGCGGGGTCGACGTACACCTCCCGCTCACCCACCTCGATCACATAGACGCCGTCGCTCACCACCGGGGTGGCCAGCGGCCCGACGGCCTCGCCCGGGTAGCGCCGGCGCACGGCGTCGAGGGCGGCGGCGGCGCCCAGGTCGCCCCGGCCGTGCCGGGTCAGGCCGGGGTGGGCGTGGTGCTCGATCGGGTCCCGGAACAGAAGGACGAGGCCGGTCACGCTCTGGAAGACGATCCAGACGCCGAGCACGACGGCCAGCCGGCGGTGCACCGCCCCGGCGGCCTCACGCCACGATCTCAGCCGTCCGCCCGCCGGTCCTCCTCGAGATCGCGGCCCGCCATTACGTCGAACTTCGCATCAGCAAGCGAAAGGACACGCTAACACGATTAGCGTCCGGGGGTATGGGCCTTACCTGCGATCCGGAGCCGGTGGTCGCCCTGGCCGAGGCCCTGGCCCGCCGGTACCACGCCGGCCAGTCCGACCGGATCGGTGACCCCTACATCGAGCATCCCCGGGCCGTGGCCGGGCTGCTGGCCGGCTGCCCGGAGACCTGGCGGGCGGCGGCCTGGCTCCACGACGTGCTCGAGCACACCGGGACCACCGCCGCCGAGCTCGCCGAGGCCGGTGTGCCGGCCGAGGTCGTGCGGCTGGTCGAGGTGCTGAGCCGCCGGCCGGGCGAGGACTACCTCGACTACGTCGGACGGGTGTGCGCCGATCCGGCGGCCGTGCGCATCAAGATCGCCGACGTCCTCCACAACCTGGACCCGGGCCGGGACCACAATCCGCCGGCGGACAAGCGGATCCGCTACCACCGGGCGCTGGTGATGCTGTACCGGGCACTGCTCGGCGGCGGCGCCTGAACCCCTGATCGGGCGAATCTGGCCGAACAGCCCGTCATCGGACCGAAGAGGCACCGTTCAGACAGCAGTGCCCCCTGGAGGTTCGATGACGCTCGTGCACGTCCCCGTCACCTGGCCCCCCGACGACGTGATCGCGGCCGAGTCGACGGTGGTGATCCACCGGCCCCGCCGGCGGCGGTGGTGGGCGGTGGCGCTCGGCGCCGGCCTGGCCCTCGGGCTGGCGGCCGTGGCGGCCGGCCAGCTGCGGGAGCCGGCCCTGACGTTCGACAGCTCGCCGATGGTGTGGCGCACTGCGCCCGACGACGCGGCCGGGGTGAGCCGCGTCGACAACGTCCTCGGCAGCGAGGTGACGGTGGCGTTCGAGCGGTCCGGTGTCTTCTCGGCCGAGCTGGCCCTGGTGAACCACGGCCGCTATCCGGTCCAGGTCGTCGGCTTCCCCGACCGGGGCGCCTATTCCTACGGGCTGGACAGCGTGGAGACGGCGTCCGACGTCGACGGGCCCCGCCAGCCCTTCCACTCGTTCACGCTCCGGCGGGGCGCCACCCGCTGGCTGGTGGTCCACTTCCGCTTCGCCGACTGCGACCTCGACCACGCCCCCAACGGCGAGACGGTCGCCCGCACGGCGCTGCCGATCGACTACCGGGTGTTCGGGCTGCACCGCACGGAGGCCGTCCCGTTCTCCCGCTTCGCCCTCTCGGTGCCGAGCGGAGCCTGCGACCACCCCGTCCTCTAATAGTAGTAAGGGAACTTCGAGTAGTCGGGGCTGCGCTTCTCCAGGAAGGCGTCGCGTCCTTCGAGGGCCTCGTCGGTCATGTAGGCCAGGCGGGTCGTCTCCCCGGCGAAGAGCTGCTGGCCGACGAGCCCGTCGTCGATGAGGTTGAAGGCGTACTTCAGCATCCGTTGCGCCGTCGGCGACTTGGCGCAGATCTCCCTCCCCCACTGCAGGGCCGTGGCCTCGAGTTCGCCGTGGGGGACGACGGCGTTGACCGCTCCCATGCGGTGCATCTCCTCGGCGGTGTAGGTGCGGCCGAGGGAGAAGATCTCCCGGGCGAACTTCTGGCCGACCTGGCGGGCGAGGTAGGCCGAGCCGAAACCGCCGTCGAAGGAGCCGACGTCGGCGTCGGTCTGCTTGAACCGGGCGTGCTCGCGGCTGGCGATGGTCAGGTCGCAGACGACGTGCAGCGAGTGGCCGCCGCCGGCCGCCCAGCCGTTGACGACGGCGATGACCACCTTGGGCATGGTGCGCATGAGGCGCTGGACTTCCAGGATGTGCAGCCTGCCGGCCCGGGCGGGGTCGATGGTTTCCTGGGTC
>JAICYE010000541.1 GCA_025934385.1 Acidimicrobiia bacterium
ATCGAGGCCGCCGTGGCCGAGGTCCGGCGCCGGTCGAGCGGTCCCGTCCGGGCCGTGGTCGGGCCGTGCATCCACCCCGAGTGCTACGAGTTCTCGCCCGCCGACCTGCAGCCGATCGTCGACCGGCTCGGGCCCGGGGTGGCGGCCAGCACCGCCGGCGGGCGGCCGGCGCTCGACGTCCCTCGGGCCATCCGGCTGGCGCTGGCCGGGGCCGGCGTGACCGACGTCACGGACGTCGACGTGTGCACGGCCTGCTCGCCCGACCACTTCTCCCACCGGAGGGACGGCCGCACCGGGCTGCAGGCGATGCTGGTGGCGGCCCGGTGCGAGCGCCGAAGCCATGCCGGCCCGGAGCGCTCGAGAGGGGGCGGGTCGGCGTATGGCTGAGGTGCGAGAGGCCGGCGGCGCCGGCGCCGTCGCCCGTCCGGAGGACATAGCCGTCCGGCTGCAGGCGGTCAGAGACCGTGTGGCCGATGCCGCCGGCCGGGTCGGGCGCCCGGCTTCGGCCGTCCGGCTGGTGGTCGTGACCAAGGGCGTACCGCCGCCGATGATGCAGGCGGCCCATGACGCCGGCGCCACCGACTTCGGCGAGAACCGGGCCCAGGACCTGCTGGCCAAGGCGCCGGAGCTCGAGGGCCGCCCCGCCTGGCACTTCATCGGGCGGTTGCAGCGGAACAAGGTCGCCGGCCTGGCGCCGGTGGTCGACCTGTGGCAGTCGGTCGATCGGATCGAGCTGGGCGAGGCCATCGCCGGGCGGGCGCCCGGGGCGGCGGTGCTGGCCCAGGTCAACGTGGCCGACGACCCGGCCAAGGCCGGGGTGGCCACCGCCGACGCCGCCCGCCTCGTCGACGGGCTCCGGTCGGTCGGGCTGTCGGTCGGCGGGCTGATGACGATCCCGGCCGCCGGAGAGGATCCCCGTCCGGCCTTCGCCCGGCTGGCCGCCCTGGCCGACCGCCTCGGGCTGGCCGAGCTGTCGATGGGCATGAGCGACGACTTCGAGGTGGCGGTGGAGGAGGGGGCCACGATCGTGCGGGTCGGCCGGGCGATCTTCGGTCCCCGGGCATGAATCCCCGATGGGCGACGCCGGGCGTGCAACGATAGGCATCGCCGGAGAAGGAGGGCAGTTCGATGGCTGCGATGTGGCGACGGGCAATGGTGTACCTGGGCCTCGTCGACGATCCCGACGACGAAGACGGCGTCGCTCCGGCCTCCCGCGCTCCGGATCCCGGTCCCAACGTGCGCCCGCTCAGTCGCGACGACCCGGCGCCGGCGGCCGCCCGGCCGAGTGTGGTGCGGACGATGCCGTCCGCCTCCACCGCCGCCCGGGTCCACGTGGTCGAGGCCCGGGCCTTCAACGATGCCCAGGAGGTCGGCGACCGGTTGAAGGCCAACCAGCCGGTGATCCTCAACCTGCAGGGTCTCGACCGTGACCTGCAGCGCCGGCTGATCGACTTCTCGAGCGGGCTGGCCTACGCCCTCGCCGGGGCGATGTCGCGGGTGGCCGACCAGGTTTTCCTGCTCACCCCGTCGAACGTCGAGGTCTCCCAGGAGGAGAAGGAGCGCCTCCAGGCCCGGGGCCTGTTCCGGGCCTGAGCCCCTGCCGCCTTGAGGCTTCTCTGCTCCCTCATCAACGTCTATTACATCGTCCTCTTCGCCTACATCATCCTGACGTGGTTCCCGATCCGGCCGGGGACGGCGATGGCCTCGATCGCCTCGATCCTCCAACAGCTGACGGAACCGGTGCTGGGCCCGGTGCGGCGGCTCATCCCCAGCATCGGCATGATCGACATCTCGCCGATCGTCGTGTTCTTCGGGCTGGAGATCATCCAGAACAGCGTGCTCCACTGCGGCGGCGGCAGCTTCATCTGACCACGGGCCGTGGCTGGGTCCACCCGGACCGGGTGGGTGATCGTTAGGATCGGCCTATGGACGTGACCCCTCATGATCTCCGGAACGCCGAGCTGAGGGAAGCCGTCCGGGGCTACCGGCCCGAAGAGG
>JAICYE010000182.1 GCA_025934385.1 Acidimicrobiia bacterium
GGAGGAGGCGCACCGCCGCCGAGTTTATGAGGCCCCCCCGGGCGGTCCTCCGCTCCGGCCGGGCGGCGCCGGCGGGGCGGTGGTGCCGGGCGGCGGGGCGGGGAGGCCCAGGGCGGCGTGGTAGGCGGCGACGTGGGCGGCGACACAGGCCGACCACGTGAAGGTGGCGGCCCGGCGGTGGCCGCCGGAGCCCAGCAGGGCGGCCAGGGCGTCGTCGGCCAGCAGGCGGTCGAGGGCGCCGGCCAGGGCCTTGGCGTCGCCGGCCGGGACGAGGAGGCCCGCGTCGCCGACCACCTCGGGCAGGGCCCCGGCGTTCGAGGCGACGACCGGGCAGCCCCGGGCCATGGCCTCCAGCGCCGGCAGCCCGAATCCCTCGGAGCGGGACGGCACGGCCAGCGCCGCGGCCCCCCGGTAGAGGGCGTCGAGGGTGACCTCGTCGATCCGGCCGGGGGCGACGACACCCGGCCCGTCCAGCGAAGGCGTCTCCCCCCAACCGGGGGGCCCGGCGATCACGAGCCGGAGATCCGGATGGCCTTTCTGGCGGAGTGCGGCGTGGGCCGCCAGCAGGACGTCGACGCCCTTGCGGGGCTCGACCGTCCCGACGAACAGGACGTAGGAGCGGGGTTCCAACCCGAGGACGGGCGTTGCGCCGAGGCCCGGCCCGAGACCCCCGCCCGCCGCGGCGTCGTCGGCCGGGGCGGCGATGCTCATCGAGCCTTCGGCCGGCTGCCAGTGCGGATGCAGGTGCTGCATCGGGTTCATGGACGCGGCGGGGAAGTCCGGGCCCGGCTGCTCCAGAGGGGTGAGCGGCGCCAGATCGATCCCGTGGTGGGCGACGTGGACCCGGGCCGCCTCGAAACCGGCGTCGCGCAGCTCGGCGGCGGTGGCCTCCGACGGCACGATCACGGCGGCCGCCTCGGCCCGGGCCAGGGCCAGCCCCCGCTCGTGGAACGACCGCCCCCGGGCGGGATAGCACTCCGGGTGGGTCCGGAAGGCCAGGTCGTGGACGGTGACGACCAGGGGCCGCCGTCCGGCCGGCGGGACCGCCAGGCTCGGGGCGTGGACGAGGTCACCGCCCGTCCGCACCGCCGGACGCCGGAACCGGTGCCAGGCCTCGTACCGCCACCGCCCACCGGCGAAGCGCTCCACGGCCACGCCCGCTTCGGGCAGGTGACGGAGCAACCCCTCGACGTAGCGCCCGATCCCTCCGGGGACCGGCTGGTCGAGCTGCCCGGCCTGCAACGCCACCGTGAGCGCGGGCATCAGCGGGCCTCGGCCGCCCGGTGGTAGAGGGCCGTCAGGCCTTCGGCGGCCCGGCGCCAGGAGTAGCCGGCGGCCTGCCGGCGGCCGGCCCGGACGAGCCGTTCGGCCAGCGCCGAATCGTCGAGCACCCGGGTGAGGCCCTCGGCGATGGCGTCGACGTCGGTCGGGTCGACCAGGAGGGCGCCGTCGCCGGCGACCTCGGGGATGGCGCCGGCGTTGCCGGCCACCACCGGCGTACCGGCCGCCATGGCCTCGATGACCGGGAAGCCGAAGCCCTCGTAGAGCGACGGGTAGGCGAAGACCGAGGCCCGGGCCAGCAGCGTGGCCCGGAGCCGCTCGTCGACGTAGCCGGCGATGTGGACCCGCTTCTGGATCGAGGCCGGCAGCGCCGCCCGGGCGGTCAGCACCGCCGGCCGGGCGGGGCCGTCGGCCCCGGCCAGCAGCAGCTGCAGCCCCGGATGGTCGGCGGCCACCGGCCCGAAGGCGCTCACCAGCCGGGGGACGTTCTTGCGGGGCTCCAGCGTCCCCATGGCCAGGATGAACTCGCTGTCGCCCACCAGCCCGCCGAGCGGCGACGCCGGCAGCGCGATCCTCGGCACGCCGTGGGGGACGGCCACGACCCGGTCGGTCCCCAGGACCTCCTTGGCCTCGGCGGCGATGTACTGCGACGGGGTGTGGACCCAGGCGCCCCGGTCGACCGCCCGCCGCAGCGCCGGCACGAACCGGCGGACGTCGGGGGTCACCATCTCCGGGAACCGGGCGAACGTCAGGTCGTGGACCGTCACCACCGCCCCGGCCCCCCGCACCGGCGGGACCACGAAGTTCGTGCCGTGCACCACCACCGCCGGCGCCAGCCACCGTTCGGCGCTGGGCTGGTCGATCCGGCCCCAGGCGGCGATGGCGGGGCCGGCGGGGTAAGGCAGCTGGCGGGTGCCGGCCGGCAGGGGCGACGGCCCGTGGGCCGGCCTGGAAAGCAGGGGCAGGCCGAGGCCGAGGCCCCGGCGGGCCCGGAGGCTGAGGGAGTAGGGCACGAGCCGGATCCCCGGCGAGCCCTGCATGGCGTCGAGGATCTCGGCCACGAAATGGCCGACGCCGGAGCGCGCCCCGATGAGCGGCGTGACGTCGAGAGCGACGGCGAGGCCGTCCGCTGGGTCCTCCAGCGTCACGACACCCGCTCGCGCCAGTACTCCAGCGTGTCGCGCAGGGTCTGGTCGAGCGGGATCTTCGGTTCCCAGCCGGTGCGGTCGTGGAACTTCGTCGGGTCGCAGACGAGGAGCTCCACGTCGGACGGGCGCATCCGTTCCGGCACCGGCCGCACCTCGACCTCGACCTTGGCCATCGACAGCAGGATGTCGAGCATCTCCCGGATCGACAGCGCCTCGCCCCGGCCGATGTTGTAGACGTCGCCCGGCTCGCCCTCGAAGGCCGCCTTCCAGTAGGCCTGCACGGTGTCGCGGACGTCGTGCCAGTCGCGCCGGGCGTCGAGGTTCCCCACCTCGAGGACGGGGGCCTGCCGGCCGGCCTCGATGCGGGCGATCTGCTTGGCGAAGTTGGAGGTGACGAACACCTCGCCCCGGCGGGGGCCCTCGTGGTTGAAGGCCCGGGTGCGCACCGTGCGCAGGCCGAAGCTGCGGTGGTACTGCCAGCCGAGCAGATCCTGCGTGACCTTGGACACGGCGTAGGGCGAGAGCGGCCGCAGCTGGTTCTCCTCGGTGATCGGCGTCTCCTCCGGGCGGACGAGCCCGTACTCCTCGGAGGAGCCGGCGATCTGCATCGGCACGTCGGTCAGCCCGAGGTCCCGCATGGCCTCGAGCAGGTGCACCTGACCGAGGACGTTGGTGGCCATCGTGTCGGCCGGGCCGGCCCACGACGCCGGGACGTAGCTCTGGGCGGCGAGGTGGAAGATGGCGTCGGGCTGCACGGTCTCGAGCAGGCGGCGGACGCCGGCCTGGTCCCTCAGGTCGGCGTCGACGAGGCGCACCCGGTCGGCGATGGCGGTGATGTTCTCCCGCGGGCTGCGCCACCGGATGGTGCCGACCACCTCGACGTCGCCCCGCTCGAGGCAGTACTCGGCCAGATGACTGCCGGCCATGCCGGTGATTCCCGTGATCAGAACGCGCATGGCGTCATTCCAGCACAGCGCCCAGCGCAACGACGTGACCGGACGTCGTCACGGGACCTTCCAGACCAGGACCGTGCCGTCGTCGGCCAGCACCGGCAAGTGCAGGCCGGTGAAGTAGGCCAGGGCGGCCGGCCGGCCCTCGTTGCGGTGGTAGACGACGTAGCCGATGCCGGCCCGGCGGAGATCGACGGTGTCGAAGGTGGCCATGAACTTCGGGTCGCCCTCCTGCAGCGGCACGACCTGGGCGTAGACGGGGTTGTCGAGCAGGGCCTGGCGGCTCCGCTTGGGGTAGCGGGCCACCATGCCGCCGGAGTCCGGCTTGCCGTGGCGGGTGGCGTAGTAGAGGAAGATCGAGTGGTCGCTGTGGACGTCGCCGAAGTCGCCGTAGCCCGTTCTCCACTGCAGCGGGATCTCGAGGACGGCCCCCTGTCCGGGGTCGGCGGCGATGGCGGCGTAGGGCTTCGGGATCCTCGGCGACTGCGTGACCATGCCCTGCGGGAAGAACTCCACCATCACCAGCAGCAGCGCCACCGCCGGGACGGCGAGGCGCCAGCGGGCCGGGCCCCGGGCCATGAGCCGGTCGAGGGCCAGGGCGGCGAGGACGTCGAGGGCGAGGATGCCGACGACCGAGAACCGGCCCGGAACCCGCACCCCGTTCACGACGGGGATGAGGTTGAGGAGCTGGTACGGCATCCAGTACGTGTAGCGGATGCCGTAGCGGACGAACCGGCCACCCTGATGCCGGGCGACATGAAGGAACGGTCCGAACGACAGCAGCAGGAAGACGGTGCCGAGGGCGATCCACAGACCCCGCCGGCCCCGGCGTCCCCAGATCGCGCCGATCCCGGCCAGCAGGAGGACGGTGAAGCCGGCGAAGGCCATGCGTTCCCCGCCGGTGTACAGGTTGTTGATGTGCAGGAACGTCGTCCCCCAGATCCGCTGGTCGATCGACGGAGTGATCCAGGAGAGGAAGTTCGCCGAGTAGTTGTCGGCGCCGGCCCAATCCCGGACGGGGTCGAGGGAGTGGAAGACGGCGAGCTCCCGGGCCATGGCGATCAGCAGGGGGGAGGCGACGACGGCGGCCGCCGCCCCGGCCTGGGCCAGGCGCAGCGCCATCTCCCGGCACAGCGTCTCCCGCCACCGCCAGGCGGCCACGACGGCGGCGGCGATGAGCAGGAAGACGAAGTAGTAGAGGTCGGTGAGGAAGGTGGCGCCGACCACCGCCCCGAGGACCAGCGCCCGTTTCCTGGTCGGCTGCTCGTAGAGCAGCAGCAGGGCCAGGAGCCCGAAGGGCAGGAACTCGAAATGGCTCAGGTCGTAGTGGGAGGCGTGGACGAACCGGTAGGGGGCGAACGTGAAGGCGGCGCCGGCCACGAACGCCGCCGACCGGTTGGCGGTCACGTGCTCGGCCAGCAGGTAGGCGGCGAAGCCCGACAGGACGACGGCGGCGAGCTGGACCACGTTGGCGGCGACGCCGAGGCCGAAGAGCTCCTGGAGCGGCCAGGAGATGACGCTGACCAGCGGCATGTTGGTGTTGAAGGCCGTGTGGGCCCCGACCGGGAAGAAGATGTCCCGGGTGTCGAACGGGTTGTGCCCGTGGACCACGGCGTGGGGGATCTGCCACAGGTTCCACAGGTAGGAGGCGCCGTCGCCGCCGTCGGAGAGGATCCGCGTGCGGAGGTGGCCGACGACCGGCCAGAAGCAGATCGCCGTGAGCACGGCGTACCCCGCCAGCGCCGGCCCGTGACGCCTCCACCACGCCGGTGCGGCGCTGTGCTCGACGACCGGGCCGTCGTCGACTGCTGGCGCCGGCTCGGCGAGCGCCGTCGGCGCGTCGGGCTGGCCAGGCGACGTCATCGCCGCCAGCTTAGGAATTCCTCGCGCCGGCGCCCCGGACCCCGGGGGCCGCGCTCCAACGCCAGTTGGAAGAAGGGCGAGATCAGCTCAGGGTGACGATGGGGGAGTTCAGGTGCTTGCGGCCGGTCGAGCCGCAGAACTGGGCGTCGCCGTAGTTGAAGATGCCGCCGTCGCGGGCCACGAACCAGTAGCCGCCGCCCGACGGGGTGGTCCGCATGCCGACCACCGGCTGGGCCAGGGGCAGCGCCCCCGTGGAGCCATAGAACTTGGCGTCGCCGTAGTTGA
>JAICYE010000427.1 GCA_025934385.1 Acidimicrobiia bacterium
AGCTCGACGAGCCCGAGATCTCGGACGCCGAGTACGACGGCCTCGTCCGCCGGCTCCTCGAGCTCGAAGCGGAACATCCCGAGCTGGTCACGGAGGACTCGCCGACCCAGCGGCCGGGCGGCGCCGTCACCTTCAGCCCGGTGGCCCACCTGGTGCCGATGCTGTCGCTCGACAACGCGTTCGATCTCGACGACCTCGAGGCCTGGGGGAAGCGGCTGGAGCGGCTGGTGCCCGAGCCGGTGGCCTTCGTCGGGGAGCCCAAGCTGGACGGGCTGGCCATCTCGCTGGTCTACGAGCGGGGCCGGCTCGTCCGAGCGGCGACCAGGGGCGACGGCGTGACCGGCGAGGACGTCACCGCCAACGTCCTCACCATCACGTCGGTGCCCCGGCGGCTGAAGCTGGCCTCGCCCCCCGACGTCGCCGAAGTCCGGGGCGAGGTGTTCATGCCGCTCGGGTCGTTCGCCGAGCTCAACCGCCGCCAGGGCGAGGCCGGGAAGCGGCTCTTCGCCAACCCCCGCAACGCCGCCGCCGGGTCGCTGCGCCAGCTCGACCCGCAGATCACCGCCAGCCGCAACCTGGCCGTCTACTGCTACGCCACCGGCGCCCTCGAGCCCGACCCCGGCATCGCCACCCACTGGGACCTGCTCCGGTGGCTGGCCGGGGCCGGCGTCCCCGTCAACGATCGCATCGAGCGTTTCGACAGCCTGGCCGGCGTCCACGACTTCGCCGCCGCCATGCTCGAGTCCCGCCACGACCTCGGCTACGAGATCGACGGCGCCGTCATCAAGGTCGACAGCCTGGAGCAGCGGCGGCGGATGGGCTCGACCAGCAAGGCCCCCCGGTGGGCCATCGCCTTCAAGTTCCCCCCCGAGGAGAAGACGACGGTCCTGGAGCGGATCTTCGTCAGCATCGGGCGAACGGGCCGGGCCACGCCGTTCGCCTCGCTCACGCCGGTCTTCGTCGGCGGCTCGACGGTGGCCCGGGCCACGCTCCACAACGAGGACGAGGTGGCCCGGAAGGACGTGCGGGAGGGGGACACCGTCGTCGTCCGCAAGGCCGGCGACGTGATTCCCGAGGTCGTCGCCCCGGTCGAATCGCTGCGGCCGGCCGGCGCCGTCCCCTGGACGTTCCCGACCGACTGCCCGGTCTGCGGCCACGGGCTGGTCCGTCTCGAGGGCGAGGCCGACCGCTACTGCGTGAACCTCGAGTGCCCGGCCCAGCGGGTGCAGCGGCTCTTCCACTTCGCCTCCCGGGGGGCGATGGACATCGAGGGGATGGGGGAGAAGGTCTGCGTCCAGCTGACCGAGCGCGACCTCGTCCGCGACGTCGCCGACCTGTACTCGCTGTCGCTCCCGACGCTCATCGGCCTCGAGCGGCTGGCGGAGAAGTCGGCCGGGAACCTCCACGAGGCCATCGAGGCGTCGAAGCGGCGTCCGCTGGCCAAGCTCCTGGTGGGGCTGGGGATCCGCCACGTCGGGCCCACGGCGGCCATCGCCCTGGCCGCCGAGCTCGGCCACATGGACCGGATCGAGCAGGCCTCGGCCGACGAGCTCGTCGACGTCGAGGGCATCGGCCCGATCATCGCCGAGAGCATCGAGCGGTTCTTCTCCGAGGACCGGAACCGCACGGTGATCGGGAAGCTCCGGGCGGCGGGCGTGAACCTCGAGGGCCCGCCGCGGCCGCCGGCGGGGGAGGGCGGCGACGCCCTGCCGCTGTCGGGGCTGACCTTCGTCCTCACCGGCGGGCTGGCGAACCGCACCCGGGAGGAGGCCGGCGCCGCCCTGGAGGCGCTCGGGGCCAAGGTGGCCGGCAGCGTGTCGAAGAAGACGTCCTACGTCGTGGCCGGGACCAACGCCGGGTCCAAGCTGGCCAAGGCCGAGTCGCTCGGCGTGCCCGTCCTCGACGAGGGCGCCCTGGAGGAGATCCTGGCCACGGGCCGGCCGCCGGAGGCCTGACGACCTTACGGCGCCGGCGGCACGGCGAGGTCCCGGTCCCACACCAGCACCCGGTAGGAGCCGATGTCCCGGGTGCCGGACGGGTGGCCGAACGTGCGGACCGCCGCCGCCTCGTCGACGCCTTCGGGGTCGGCGGGGTCGACGACGACGAAGCGGAAGGGGTTCCGGCCGAACCAGTGGCGCCAGGCGAAGTGGTCGCTGGCCCGGAGCGTCCCGTCGTCGGCGGCGACGACGGGACGGACAGCCACCCGGCCGCGCCCGCTCACCGTCGTCAGTCCGGCCACCCAGTACTGGCCGTAGCCGTGCTGCAGACCCTGGGCATCGAGCCAGCCGGCCACGGCCACGGTGGGGTTGACCGGCGCCGGTGCCCGCACCGCCGCCAGCGGCGTCGGGAGGTAGGCCGCCGTGAGGGCCAGGGCGGCGGCGGCCGACACCGGGGCCGGGATCCGGGCGGCCGCCTCGACCGCCCGGCGGGCGGTGAGGACGGCGCCGAAGAGCAGTGGGGGAAGCAGGTATCGGGCGTTGACGGCCTGCAGTCCGGGGCCCGTCAGCGCGGCGAAGACGGCGACGCCGCCGGCGCAGCCGAACAGCAGCGCATCGTCGAGCCAGGCGGCGCCGAGCCCGCTCCCGGCCGGTGGTCGCAGCAGGCCGAGGAGCGATCGGGCGGCCGAGGTGGCGATCCCGGCGACCAGCAGCGCGGCGCCGGCGGCGTGCGCCGCCCGGGACCCGCCCCGGAGCCCGCCCTGGCTGCCCACTCCGAGCAGGCCGCCGAGGATTCTCGGGACGGCCCGGAGGTTCTCGCCCCAGGCCCGGATCGCCGGTGGGTCGGGCAGGACGCGGTAGCCGCCGGCCAGCCGGAGGAGCAGGCCGGCCAG